>CAIUDS010000759.1 GCA_903897985.1 uncultured delta proteobacterium | reverse complement strand
GACCGTCCCATCCTGGTGTTTCTTCGCCTTGCTCTTTCTGGAAACCGTCATTGGCCTATGAGAGGGTAAATGGTAAAGACCAAGAGGTCAATGCTGGAGGATTCGGTGCTCTTCATTGCCTGTGGTCCCGCTTCCCCGCGCCTCTTGCTATGCGAAGGCAAAATAGGTATTATTTAGTTAGACTAGGAGTTGGCCACAATGCCGGCGGCATCAAACCTGAAAACAGGAAGGCAAACATGAACATGTTTGAGAGAATAACTTTTGACCCGGGAATTATGGGCGGTCGGGCATGCATCCGGGGCATGCGCATCCCGGTTTCTATTATTGTGGGACAAATCGCCCATGGCGCCGCCGTGGAGGAAGTCTTGGCGGATTACCCTGATCTGGAATCCGAGGACATTCAGCAGGCGCTTGAATATGCGGCCTGGTTGACCCAGGAAGAGGTTCACTCGGAATAGCTCGGATGCGATTTCTTGCCGATATGGGAGTGGCCCAGCGGGTCGTCCAGTGGCTCAGAGACCAAGGACATGATGCGGTTCATCTTCGCGAACAGAACCTGCACCAGCTGGCCAATGGGAAAATTTTTGAAAAAGCGCTTTCCGAAAAGCGAATCCTGCTCACTTTTGACCTTGATTTCGCTGAAATCGTGGCCCTTTCCGGAGCCGGTTCTGGGAGTGTTATCGTCTTCCGGCTTCATAACACCCGAACTCCGCATGTGATAAACCGGCTGGAAAAAGTCCTGGAAGACTCCAGCCCGGCCCTGGAGCGAGGAGCTATTATCGTGGTGGAAGAAAACCGACACCGGGTCCGGCATCTGCCGGTGGGATCTTGAGTGAGCAATCAATGTAACCCTGAACCGAGAGCCGAGCCAGCGTCCTCTCGGTGTCCACCAGGTTCTTGTCGCACCCCAGCGCCAGGAACTCGAGAGTCCCATCCTGGTGTTTCTTCGCCTTGCTCTTTCTGGAAACCGCCATTGGACGATGAGAGGGTAAATGGTAAAGACCGCAACGTCAATGTTAATCAAAAGTCCAAAGCCAACTGTCCGAAGTCCGATGGCCGTTGCTGCGCCCAGAACGGGGAACGGCTCTAAATCTACCTTAGCCCAAATTTGGCTATTAGATCCGGCCGCTTTGCTACGAGACTTTCTAAATGGCTATCTGGCCACATTTCAATTCTAAGCGCCCTATCAGATTGATTTGCCTTTTCGATGTATTTAACTGCATCTTTTGAAAATCTGCCCGTAGTTGCAATAATAAGCACGTCAATGCGGGGTGGTTCCCATTGTTCTATTTGCGTGCAAAGAGATGCAACGTCGCCATCATTAATGCCTTTTCCCTGTGACTTTTTACATTGAATTATTATGCGCTGTTTTAACAAGCCCGTGAGATCATCGCGGCAGATTTTGTCAGCAGATATATCCCTTCCCGAATCAGGCGCATTTGTGTGCATAAGCCATTGAACATTCTCGTAACCGGGCGCCCCACGAACCAATTCATATATAAGCCGTTCAAAACTCTCTGCGGTCAAGACTCTCCAGTTAATTTTCGCGCTCACCTCCCCAAAGGGCCTACCTGCAGTTATCTCAGATAGATCTTTGCAGCTTACCGGCAGAGGATCATACTCTCCATACAGGGCTTTTTCCAGAAAGTTCTTAATTCCAGGAAAATCAGTATTTGTAATATCATCAAGATCCTTTTTCTGTCCAAAATGCAAATGCCGATAAAGATTAGACCATTCGTCGGGGCGGGTTATGGTGCTGCCCAACAATACATCTATCTCGCTTGCAATACTTTCCATTTTTGTCCATCTATCATCATTGATCTTAGTATTTTGATGCCTCCGTTTATGCAACAAATTTAAATCTCCCAATAGTTTTTCTATCGTATTTAACAACTCCAGCACTCGGGATCGGATGAGCTCTTTTCGCTTGTTTTCCAATTTAAAGCGGTATTCTTTCAGATGACCTCCTTGACTAAAAACCTTTTCTTGGGTATGAATTAGAGCATCAAGCTCCCCACATTCAGATGCTTCAACGCTTTCAATAAAAACATCAGAGTATTCCATAAAATCTATTGGCATCTTGTAGCCATTGATTGCTGGCATGTTACTAGCAATTTCAAGAAAAAATCTTGCTTTATCTTCGTATGCGTCCCTATCTTCATCATTTGCTCTTTTGTTAAATGCGCTCGAAACTCGACTGGCCATTTCATCCCATAAATGTTCCATTTTCACCAAATTTGCCTCAACATTCTCGAGTTGTCGAATTGCTTTCTCCAGCGAAGAACTCATTGCAACTCCTTTGCCCGAGGGCCATCAATATTTGACCTTCCACGGCT
This sequence comes from uncultured delta proteobacterium, assembly GCA_903897985.1. GTDB lineage: Bacteria > RBG-13-61-14 > RBG-13-61-14 > RBG-13-61-14 > DRUE01 > CAIYYW01. The sequence goes on along the minus strand of CAIUDS010000759.1, from coordinate 10,846 downwards.
ATCTTCCCGTCGCTCGAAATTTCCGTCAATCCTTTCCAGGCTATTTGCTCCTGCTTCACGTCAACTATTCATTGGTCCTTCCACCAGTATTTCCTTATCAACCTATCAACCAGGCTCCTTCGGAGAATCCAATGGGCCAAACCTCGGCGTCGGCCGGGAAAAGATTCTGCCGCCAGTTGTCGAGCGGCGATCTGATAAACCTCGCCAGGATATTGAATCCGCCATGATCGAGCCATCAAGCTCCTCCCTCTGGCTCCATTTTGCCACATCCCCTGCGCGTGTCAAACAGAAATCTAAAGACCAATCCGATTGGCGATACCGCTTAGTTTGAGCGATTGGCAAGTTTCGTCCGCGCTCTGCGCCGGTTTCCGACCGGCAGGCGGATTGCGTGATTCGCCCGGCCTTTCCCATTTCTTCCATCTCTCGCTCGCATTCCCGCCCAACTCTCTTCGCCCCGGATCTAAAGCAGGAAGTATCTTAGTATCAAGATACTAAGATACTTGGTCAGTTTGTGCTGGAGCGAAAGCCTTGAGGGTCAACATTTGCGTGGGTTTGCAGCAAGTATCTAAGTATCTAGCTACTTAGATACTTGCTCTTTTTAATGCGCGAATGAAGAAACTGGAGGGTCAAAAGCTTGGCGGATGGGGGCCAGGATTCAGTCAGCGTGATTGGGGTCAAAGCTCCAGTTGGGGTTCAAGGGATGCGATTCGCGCAGAGGCAAATTTCCAAAGCGTTGCGCACCGAAATCCAAGGCGGCGCCGCGGTCCCGCCTCGGCGGGACACTCCAAAGCGCATCGCGCACGGGTGACGCCATGCCTCGCCTGGACCGTTCACCATTCATCCTCCTCCGCCGACAGAATGTCCAGGCCGGAAGTGGCTTCCAGCCTTCGCTATCATCCGTCGCTAAAGCTATGGATGACAAGAAGCTTCGGCGGACAAGTCGGAGGACAGGCCGTTGGCCGCTAACCGTTCACCCTTCACCATTTACCTTGCACCGTTCACCGTTAGAAAACATACCTTCGCATCCCGACATTGAGGATGAGGCCGAGCATCATGAACAGGGTAATGAGGAACGAGCCGCCGTAGGAGAAGAAGGGGAGCGGGACGCCGATGACGGGGAACCAACCGGAGATCATGAGCAGGTTGACCAGGAAATGGGAGAAGATGATCATGACCGGGCCCAGGGCCAGGATCAGCCCGAGCCGGTCCTTGGCCTCGCCGGCGATGACCACGCCCCGGTAAAGCACGAACAAATAGAGCAGGATGGCCGGGACCACCCCCAGCAAAAATCCCCATTCCTCCGCCCAGACCGAAAAGGCGAAGTCGGTATGCTGCTCGGGCAGGAACCGGAGCATGTTCTGGGAGCCCTTGCGCCAGCCCTTGCCGAACACGCCGCCGGAGCCGATGGCGATCTTGGACTGGAGCAGGTTGTATCCGGCCCCGAGCGGGTCCTGGCCCGGATAAATGAAAGTGAGAATCCGGGTCTTCTGGTGGGGTTTGAGTATGTATTTCCAGCCTACCGGAACGCTGGCCAGGGCCACGATCACCAACAGCGCGATCAAGCTCTTTTTCACGCCCATGAACAGGAGCATGCCGGCGCCGAAGAGGAGGAAAATCAAAGTAGTGCCCATATCGGGTTGGAGGGCGGTGAGTCCGGCCGGGATCAGGATCAGGCAGAGCGGGTAGATCAGTTCCTTCCATCCCATGGGCCCGGCTTTCTCCCGCTTATGGTAGAGGCGCGCCAGCATCATCACCACGGCCAGCTTGGCCGGCTCGCTGGGCTGGAGCCGGAGCCTCCCGAATACCAGCCAGGACTTGGAATGATGAATCTCCGGGCCGAGGAACAGCACCGCGACCAGAAGCCCGAGGCAGACCAGATAGAAAAGTATGCCGAGGAATTGGAACCGGTGGTAGTCAATGCTCATCATCACCAGCATCGCGAACAGGCTGGCCCCGAACCAGACCAGTTGGCTCTTCCAGACCCCGGTCTGGCCGCCCGCGCTCCGGAGGTTGACGATCCCGAGAATGAATAGGCCCGCGGCGACCCCCAAGAAGATCAGGTCCAGGTTGCGGAGCAGCCGGCGGTCTATTCCTGCAATCATGTTAGAAGACGAAGGTCACGCCCGCGAACAAGCCCACATAAATCTCCTCCGATAGATTGAAAAGCACATTGGTGTCCAGAGCCAACTGATCATTTAACTTGAACTCCAGGCCCCCGCCCACCGGGAACAGATAGGTGGTTTTGCTGTCGCCGGAGAACAGGTCCTCGTGCTTGAAATTGACAAAGCCGATGCCGGCCTGGCCGTAGGGACGCACCACCTTGCTGTTGGCCAGGATCGCGCTGTAGCGCACCATGCCCGCGACCCCGAAAATATGGTTGTCGTCCCAGAAGTCATACTGCACGAGCGGCCCCACCGCGATCTCGTCCGTGATGTAATAGTTGACATTGAAGTTCAGGCCCATCAGGGTCGGGCCCTCCGTAACCCCCAGGTCCCCGCCCACGGTCCAGCGTCCGGTCCGCTCGTTGAACTTCTGCGCAAAGCCCGGCGCGGAAACCAGGAACGCCGCCGCCATCACCGCCACCGCCATCAACTTCTGCCTCTGCATTGAAAACCTCCTTTGCTACTTAGTAGATTCGGATCTTGATCCAAACTCCGCCCAGCACCAATACGCTGTTTTGTAGTGTATCATATTCTTTCTTTTCTTTCTCCTGGTAGATCGGTTTGCCCTTGTCATCCACGCCCACCGCGACATTGGAGAAGGTCACGCTCGTCTCCAGCCGGTCGTTGAGCGGATAAAAAAGCGGCTCCGCATAAGCGCCGATGGACAGCCAGCGCCGCACCGGATACTCCACATCCGCCAAGCCGTAATAAAGCAGCCCGTCCCCATGCCGGCTGCTGAAATCCGAACTGCTCACCGACCAGCCCTCATACCCGACCCCGGCGCCGAACCCGAAGTCGAGCAGGAAATCCCAGGCCGGCTGATAACGCGCGCCCACGGTCCCATACAGGTCCGACCATTTGCCGGTCCCTTCCCGCCCGGGCTTCTTGTGGTCGAAAACATCCACCGCGAACTCGCCCAGGTTCTGCGCGATATTGATGTCCAATGTGCTGGTGTCGTTCAGCCAGTAGCTGTACCAGAGCGAATAGGAATAAACCTGGTCCAGCCGGTCAAAGTCCATCAGCCCCATCCCGCTCGAGCCGGCCAGGTTGATCGTCATCTGCCGGTACCGGCCCTGCGCCTGCGCGGAGCTGGCCAACAACATGCCCAATAAAATCGCCCAAATGGTCTTCTTCATTCTTTTTCCTTTCCGCTTATTTAAATGGATAAGCCCCCCCCTGTCAAGGCCGGCCATTCCGCGCGCTCCGCTCCTCGAATTGATCGAGAACCAACAACCGATAGCCGCGGACCTCGCGGTGGAAAAATCGGCGCGAGTTTGGTATGGTATGAGCCTGATGAGCAAGGTGACGCCGGCGATCGAGCAATATCTGCGGGTGAAGGCGGAGTATCCGGATTCAATCCTCTTCTTCCGGATGGGCGATTTCTACGAGATGTTTTTCGAGGACGCCAAAGTTGCGAGCAAGGCTTTGGAGATCGCGCTGACCAGCCGGGGGAAACATCATGGCGAGGATGTGCCGCTGTGCGGGGTGCCTTACCATGCGGCGGACCATTACCTTGCCCGGCTGGTGAGCCAGGGTTTCAAGGTGGCGATTTGCGAGCAGATCGAGGACCCGAAACAGGCCAAGGGGATTGTGCGGCGCGCGGTCACCCGGGTGGTCACGCCCGGCACCGCGCTCGACCCGGAGAGCCTGGGCAAAAATTTATACACCTTTATCGCCTCGATCTGCGCTGACGGCCGGGGCGGTTTCGGGCTGGCGCAAATTGACTTTTCGACCGGGGATTTTAAATGCACCGAACTGAACAAGCTCGACGCGCTGTTCGACGAGTTGGGCAGGATCGAGCCCAAGGAGTTGATCCTGCCCGAGAAGATCCTGGACGAGCCGGAGTTCAAAATGGCGTGGGAGGATTTCCTCAACCAGCTTGGCGAGACGCCGCTGCTCAACAAGCTGGGGGACGAGGAGTTCGACTTCCAGCGGAACTATGAAAGGCTGTGCCGTCATTTCGAGGTGGAGAGCCTGGACGGGTTCGGGCTGGAGGCCGCGGAAGAGGCGGTGATTGCGAGCGGGGTGCTGCTCGGGTATTTGGAGAGCACGCAGGGCGGGGAGGACGCGCCTGCGGTGGAGGTGGGCGGGGCGGAACCGGCGCGGTTGGCGGCGCCGCTCAGCCATATCACGGATTTGCGCTACTACCAGTTCCGCGAGTTCATGATCCTGGACGAGGCGACCAAACGGAACCTCGAGCTGGTGAAGACCCTGCGGGAGGGGAAGGAACTGGGGTCGCTGTTCAATTTGATCAACCTGTGCATCACCTCGGTGGGGAGCCGGACGATTCTGGACTGGCTGAACTATCCGCTGTTGGAAGTCGCCAGGATCAACGAGCGTCTGGACGCGGTGGAATTCTTAAAGGATAGGCATGTGCTCCGGCTGGATTTGCGGAACCTTTTGGCGCGGGTGTCGGACTTGGAGCGGCTGGCTTCGCGGGTCTCGATGAAGAGCGCGAACGCGAGGGACCTGATCGGGATCCGCGAGAGCCTGAAGGTGATCGCTCCGATCCGGGAGCTGGTGCCGAAGGAAAGCCCGGAGCTGTTGCGGGAAATCGGCTCGAAATTGGATCCGATGCCGGCGCTGCTCGATCTTTTGGAGCGCGCGATTTCGAACGAGGCGCCGTCGGTCTTGCACGAGGGGCGTCTGCTCAAGAGCGGGTTCAACGCGGAACTCGACGAGCTCAGCGCGGTGCGGCGCGACGGCAAGAGCTACCTGGCCCGGATCGAGACGGAGGAACGGCAAAAGACCGGGATCAACTCGTTGAAGATCGGGTATAACCAGGTTTTCGGATATTATTTGGAGGTGACCAACCCGCACCTCGAGCGGGTGCCGGAATATTTCCAGCGCCGCCAGACCCTGGTCAATGCCGAGCGGTTCATCACGCCGGAGTTGAAGGAACTGGAGGCGAAAATCCTGACCGCGGAGGACCGGAGCATCGAGCTGAATTACGAGTTGTTCTGCGCGGTGCGGGAGGATGTGGCGAAGAGCGCGGATGCGATCAAGAAGAACGCGCGGGAGCTGGGGAGACTGGACGCGGGTGTAGCGTTGGCGGAGCTGGCGGCGCGGCGAGCGTATTCGCGGCCGGAGGTGGACGAGTCGGATACGATCGAGATCAGGGCGGGAAGGCACCCGGTGATCGAGGCGCTCCGTCCGAACGACCAGTTCATCCCGAACGACATCTACCTCGACAACCGCGAGCACCAGATCCTGATCATCACCGGCCCGAACATGGCGGGCAAGAGCACGATTTTGCGGCAGACCGCGGTGATCGTGCTGATGGCCCAGATCGGATCGTTCGTCCCGGCGGAGCGCGCGCGGATCGGGGTGGTGGACCGGATTTTCACCCGGGTGGGCGCGAGCGATGTTTTGGTGCGGGGCCTTTCCACCTTCATGGTCGAGATGATCGAGACCGCGCAGATCCTGCGTTACGCCAGCCCCAAGAGCCTGGTCCTGCTCGACGAGATCGGCCGGGGCACCAGCACCTATGACGGCCTGAGCATCGCCTGGGCCGTGGTCGAGTATTTGCACGACCAACCCGAGCACCAGGCCAAGACCATGTTCGCCACCCACTACCACGAACTCACCGACCTCGAGGCCATGAAGCCGCGGGTTAAGAACTTCCATGTCGCGGTGAAGGAGTGGCAGGACCAGATCATATTCCTGCGCAAGATGGTCAAGGGCGGCACCAGCCGGAGCTACGGCATCCAGGTCTCCAAGCTCGCGGGCATCCCGGAGCCGGTGATCGAACGGGCGCGCGAGATTCTGGCCAACCTGGAAATGGCGGAACTGGACAAGAGCGGCAAGCCGGTCTTGGGCAAGAGCAGGAAAGACCGCGGCCGCGGGAGCAAGGACCAGATGATTTTATTCTCCAGCGTTGACAACCCGGCTTTGGCCGAGTTGGAAAAAGAGCTCAAAACCCTCGAACTCGAAACCTTGTCCCCGCTCGAGGCCCTGAATTTGATCTGGAAATGGGCGCAGAAGATAAAAGAGTGAAATGTTTGGTTGTGCGCAGACCAGAGTGTCTGCGCCCCGGCGAAAAAGGAGAGAAAATGAAAAAGGCGATGGTCGGCTTGGCAATGATGGCGATATGTCTGAGTTCCTGCTCCAACTGGTTCGTGAAACGGACGGAATGGATCTCGGGCCAGGGGAGCGGCTACCCGGTCAAGGCGCGGGTGGAAATCGTCCGGGATAAAGACGGCACGCCCCACATCCGGGCGAAGAATGATGAGGATTTGTTTTTCGGGCTGGGCTATGCCATGGCCCAGGACCGCTTTTTTCAACTGGACCTGTTCCGGAAAGCGGGCCGGGGGGAGCTCTGCGCCCTGCTGGGGCGGATCAAATTCTGGAAAATAGATTTCCTGAACGCGGACAAAGTCTTGCGCGCCTTCAATTATAAAGCCCGGGCCGAGGCCGGGTACGCGAAGATGCCGGCGGAAGCGAAGAGTCTGCTGGACGCCTATAGCGCGGGGATCAACCGCTATTTGCGGGATTCGGGGGACACCATCCCGGTTTATCATTTCTTGAAAACGCGGCCCGAGCCGTGGCGGCCGGAGGACAGTTTTATTTGCGCGGATGTTTTCGGACTGGGCATGGTTTATGGCCAGCTGGGCACGGAATATTATTACACCCGGCTGATGCGGGAACTGGACCCGGAAAAGGCGAAATACATTCTGCCCGAGTATCCGGCGGATGCTCCGGTGGTGCTCAAGGACTTGCCGGTGGTGAAGAACGACCAGGGCATGGCCGACATGCTCAACGCGATGAAGTGGATCCTGAACCTCGGCGCCAACGGGTTGGGGAGCAACAACTGGGCGGTGGGTCCGGAGAAATCCGCGAGCGGCGCGCCGATCATCAGCAATGACCCGCATGTTCCCATCTACCCGCTTCCCACTTACTGGTATCTCTGCCAGCTCCAGGGCGGGAGCTTCAATATCATCGGGATGATGTTCCCGGGCCTGCCCGCGTTCGGAGCCGCTTACAACGGTTCCATCGCCTGGACTTTGACCAATGCCAGCATAGACCAGATGGATATTTTTCTCGAGAAGGTTAATCCGGCGAACCCGAACCAATACCTCTACAAGGGAGAGTGGAAGGATTTCAAAATCCGCCGGGAGCAAATCCCGCTCAAGCGCGGCAAATCTTTCCGCCTGGAAATCCGGGAGAGCGTGCACGGTCCGGTGATGGACCCGGCCGTGGTCGGACAAAATCTGCCGGTCAAGGACGCGGACCAGGTGTTCACGATCAAGCTGGTGGAGGTGGAAATGGGAAATTTCCTGCAGGGATATTTGGACATGGCGCGCGCGAAAAACTGGGAGATGTTTCAGGCCGGCCTGAAAAATATGATCCAGGGGCCGGTGGCCTGGAACCATGTGTTCGCGGACCAGAGCGGCAATATCGGCTACTGGCTGAGCGGGCGCATCCCGATCCGGCCGGACCGGCAGGGATTCCTGGCCCGCAAGGGCTGGACCGGGGACCAGGACTGGACCGGGTATGTCCCCTTCTCGGACCTTCCCCATCTGTTCAATCCTCAACAGAAATATCTCGCCACCGCCAACAACCGCAACTACCCGGACGGGTATCCGTATTATTTGGGCACGGAATATTATGTCAACCGGATCGCGCGGATTGACGAAGTGCTCCGGAGCAAGGAAAAATTCTCCGTCGCCGACATGGAGAAGCTGCAACTGGATACGGTGCCGTTTCCGGCCCGCAAAATGGTCCCGGTCATCATCAGCGACCTTGCCGGCGCCCCGGACCGAGAAACCGCCAAGGCGGTCTCCGCCCTGACCGAGTGGCAGGCCCAGGGATATGCCTCGGGCATAGATTCCATCGGCGCCACCGTCTTTGTGATGATCCAGGATCAGATCAACACGCTCACCTATGATGACGAGCTGAAAAAAATGTCCACCGGCGCCAACCTGTTCGGCGTCACCGGTTATTCCCTTGAACGGATTTTTTATGACCCCAACAACCCCCTGGTTTGACAATGTCAACACGGAACCGAAAGAAACCCGCCGGGACATCATCCGGGCCGCCACCGTCCTGGCCATCAAGGACCTGGAAAAGAAATTCGGGCCCGACCCGAAAACCTGGCAATGGGGAAAACTCAGCCACTCCTATTTTTACACCCCGATGGGATTTATTCCCCTTGCCGGAAAACGGCACCGGATCGGAAAATATCCGCGCGAAGGCATTTTTGAAACCGTCAACAGCAACGGCGGATTTTTCCTCGGGCCGCTCGGATACGCGTTCGTGTCCGGCCCCACCACCCGCATGGTGGTGGACTTCGCGGACCCCGGCCATTTCCATTACACCGCGACCACCGGCAACAGCGAGAACCTCAAGAGCGGGAGAATGGGGAACCTCACCGCGGACTGGGTTCACGGCGTCTATCGCACCGCGAGCATGAAGCCGGAGGAATACGAAGCTGGCGCGATGGGAAAGCTGGAGCTGAATCCGTAGCAAAGTTGACCGGCATAAGAACTTGAGGGATCAAAGATATTTTTTTACAAAGGTCGCCTTGGCCATCCGCTGCCGGATCAAATTGACGCGCCAGTTGTAATACCGGTCTTTGCAGCCCGGATGCCAATAAGACGGAAACGGGAGCGACGCGGCCAGGGCCGCGGCCTCGTCCTCCGTAAGCTCGCCCGCGTCCTTCTTGAAATAATAGCGCGCGGCCGCCGGGCAGCCGTAAATGCCCGGACCGAACTCGGCGATGTTGAGATAGATTTCCAGGATCCGTCGTTTGCTCAAGGTTCTTTCCAATTGAAAGGTTAGCGCGGCTTCCTTTAATTTGCGGAACGGGTTGCGCGAGGGCGAAAGCCAAAGGTTCTTGGCCACCTGCTGGCTGATGGTCGAGGCCCCCCGCGGCACCTCCCGCTCTTTGAAGGATTCCTTAACCGCTTCCCACAGCGACTCGAAGTCAAAACCATGGTGCGAAAAAAAATTGATGTCCTCCGCCACAATCACCGCCTGTTTCAGGTTCGGAGAAATCTGGCTATAGGGCCTCCATTGCCAGGACACCCAGGGTTTTTTCCCCTCATGGATCCGCTGCTTCTTGTAACGCTCGATAAAGGCCGTGGTCTTGGGGGTCTTGGTCTTGAGCGCGGAAACCCGGGGCCAAGTGCCGGCCTCGAAAAAAAGAAAAGCCAACGCCGCAACCATGAGCGCCCAATTGACCAGCCGCCGCAGCCGCCCACGGCCCCTCCGGCTTTTCCCCGCGGATAAATTTTTCCCTGATTTCCTTTTTGCCATCGCCCGTTTTTTAAGCTGTTATACTATCATTTCGATTCCTGCCCTTCAAGGCCGAGCGGCCCAAGGGCTGGACCCTCCATATCCGCGATGTCCCGATTTACGGCGGATCCAAATTCATCGTCCCGGTCGCCGGAGCCATCTCGCTCATGCCCGGGACCGCCTCCGACCCGGCCTATCGCCGCATTGATGTGGATGTCAAAACCGGAAGGGTCAAGGGAATGTTCTGAAAATTATTTGCCGATCTCAAAGAGCCGGGCCCGCAAAAGCCCGGCTCTTTTTTTTCAGCATAACCGCATCCGCTCGATTCGTGCTGCGCACCTTAAAATTCAATGACTTACTCATTTCGCGCTCTGCATACTCCTTCCCCGTAAAATCGCCTTTTGTTGTTTTCAAGAGCCACAACTTTTTTTCGTTGGATTGCGTTTCGCTGAGCTTCAAGGGGCCGCAGACACTCTTGCTTGCCCTCCGTAGTCCCGCTTTGAAGCGGGACGGAGGAAGGGTCTGCGACTTTGAAATTCAAGCGCATGTGACTCAGGCTGGACCAATGATGATTCGGTCGAAGCTGGGTCTGGGAATGTTAACAACTTCCCAAGTCCCGTTCGTCCAGTCGCGCTGAAAAACCCGCGGTTGCGGGCACCCACGTCCTTGCGAGATGATAAGATGATTGGGTTGAAAAGATGATAAGAGGATCAGATGATAGAGATGATAGGGGATCGGAATTCACCCTTTCACCTTTCACCCTTTCACCTTCTAGCTGCCGTGGGACGCATTCTTCAAAGAACCACTCGCATATCACATGGCCTCGGCCAAGGGTGTCCCTTGATCCACTTTGTTTCTATCGTGCAATTAACCAGATCGTGCACAACATGAACATAGAGGGTCCAGGGTTACGACCCTGGCTGTGCCATGGTTGTTGTCCCTCTCAGCTAAGTCATGGCCCGTGTTCACAACGGGCTCCGCTCGGAACGACCGCTTGTAAGGATGTATCCGCGAACCGCGAATAGACTTCAGACTATAGACTACAGACTATAGACTTTATAAGGATCGCGGACTTCGAGTATTACTGTCTCTAATGCACCAGCATAGAGGAAGGAGAAAAGAGGAATGAGGAAAGGGAATTCAGCGGCACTGTGCCAATTCCTTTCGTCCTTCGTCTTTAGTCCTTCGTCCTTCCCCTGACTGGCCGTCTCGGTCGGTGGTTGAAGCCAGGCTCAAAGTTGCGCGTTCCTGAGACAGACCCTGAGGGTCTTTCCCCGTAATTGGGGATTGAACATGATGAAAAAGAACCGAAAACAGGGGTCAGGGGTCAGTGGTTAGTGGTCAGAAATTCACACCTCCTTTCAACCCTTCACGGCTCGACTGTCTTCGACCCTGAGGCTCAGACCCGAAGGGAGGCTCAGACCCGAAGGGAGGCTCAGACCCGAAGG
>CAIUDS010000758.1 GCA_903897985.1 uncultured delta proteobacterium | reverse complement strand
GGGCGGGGCTTGCCCCGCCCCTTTCCTTCTGCCAGAATGATTCCGTGGATATTGGCAATCTAAGAGAAGCGAGCCGCGGCGCAAGCCGCCTCCGCGCGCCGGGACTGTGGTGGATCTTTCTGGTCTATGCCCTGATGGCGGGCATAAGTTTTAACCGGGGCCTGTGCCTGCCGGAGGAAGGCTATCATCTGTATCCGGCCTGGCTTTGGTCCCGGGGCCATTTGCCTTACCGCGACTTTCAAATGCTGATCTTTCCCCTGCCTTATCTGATCAAGGCCGTCTTGATCAAGGCTTTCGGTTTCCAACTGATCGTCCTGCGGGCTTATACGCTCCTGCTCGGGATCGCCGGGTTCTTCTGCATCGCCTCGATCTCGCGCAAGGTCGTGCCCGGCCGCTACTGGCTGGTCGGGCCGGCCCTCTATATTTTTTATTCCAACAACCTCTTCAATATCGCCCATTACAGCATGGACAGTCGGACCTTCCTCCTCATCAATCTCGCCCTGTTCCTGGCCTGGGCCGAGGGTCGCAGACCCTCCTGGATTTTCTTGGCGGGACTTTTCGGGGGGATGGCCGGCCTGTCCTACCAGACCTTCAACCTGTTCCCCCTCCTGGAACTGGCCGCTATTTTCTGGATCACGCGTAAACGCTCCGCGGTCCGCGCCCCCGCCATCATTTTCCTCGCCGGATATGCAATCGTGCCCGCAGCCTGGCTGATTTACCTGCTCCAGGCCGGCCTGGTGCAAGAAAGCATCCAGAACATATTCATGGCCGGCGCGATGAAGAGATGGAATTTCCAAATAATCCTCCGACTGATCTATCCTGTGATCCTGGCCGTGGCGCTCGGAACCGTTGTCATCAAAAAAATCGCCGACCATTCCCGGACCGGAAAAATTTTCGCCGGTCTCATCCTTCTTTCCATTCTCGTCCTGGAGGCGGTCCTGCTCAAAAATTACAGTCTGATTCCCCATATGCTTGCCCTGGTCCTGCCCCCGGCCCTGTTCGCCCTGGTCGGAATGGAACTGGTCAAAAATCGGCCGGCCGGTCTCCAACTCCTGGCTTTTGTCTTCAGCGCCGTTTTCTTTTTTATCGGACCGCTCAGCGGCTATGACCTCGGACATAGCGTGGGCTTTGCAACCCTGCTGCTCCCCTGGATCGGCTATTTAGTCCAATCGTGGAAAGAATCAGCACGCTACGCCGGCTGGTTTGTGGTTTGCTTGCTATTCGCAGCCGGAATCCTCATGTTCCTCTATCGGCCCCAATACAATGGAGACATGGAGCCGCTTTATCAGGCCCGGTCTCGGCTGGAGCTGGCAACGGCAAAATGGATTTACGCTTCCGAGGATAACAAGGAGGACCTGGAGCGGATCGTTGCGGAAGTCCAAAAACGGACCGCGCCGGGGGAAAAGATTCTGGTCTATCCCAATGATGAGCTGATTTATCCGCTGGCCGGACGCGAGGCCCCCACCAGCCGGGCTTATTTTTACTTCGAGGGCGGAGATGAGCGGGAACTGGAATCCGCGGTGAGCCAGGCGCTCGCGCAAAAAATGCTGGTCATCTTCCGGCTCAAAAAAGGAAAAATCTTCCAGCCCATGGCCTCGCCCAAGTCCGAGGCCATGATCGCCAATCTCTCCCGTTCCTGCATCGAAAAAATCCAGCTCCATAACTTCCTGATTTGCCCCCTTCGGCCTTGAGCTGTAGCGTCAGGCTTTATGCCTGACCAGTCACCCACAAGGGGTGACGCTACTTGCCGGTAATTAATCGGGGATCAGGGGGAGAGTTGACAAAAAATAAAAAGCTGGTAATATTTTGTTCAATGGGGTGGTGATCAAACAGTTTCCGAGTTTCCCTGACTATCAGGAATTATCCCGCCACGGCAACCTGATTCCGGTCTATGGCGAAATCCTTTGGGATTTGGAGAGTCCGGTCGGGGCATTCCTGCGGCTGGAGCCCAGCGATTACGCGTTCCTCCTCGAAAGCGTCGAGGGCGGAGAAAAATGGGCCCGGTACTCGTTCCTCGGTTCCGAGCCCAAGCTCATTTACCGCAGCAAGGGCAACAAGGCCGAGATTATCGAGGGCGCCCGCTTCCGCGAGCTCGAAGGTTTTACCGACCCGCTCGAGCCCTTGCGCGAAATCCTCTCGCAATACCGTCCGGTCCAGCTAAAGGGCCTGCCGCGCTTTTTCGGAGGCGCGGTCGGATACCTGGGCTACGACCTGGTCCGCTTCTTCGAGAAGCTGCCCGCGAAAAATCCGGACGACCTGGCCGGGTTCGATGTGCACATGTTCATCACCGACAAGCTGATCGTGTTCGACCGCGTCAAGCACACCATCAAGATCGTGGTCAACACCCACATCAATTCCGGGGCTTCGCTCCGCGACGAATACGACCAGGCGGTCCGCGAAATCGAGCGGATCGCGGCGCGGCTGAAATCCCCGCTCACCATGCCGGAGGTCCCGGCGGCCAACGGGCCGCTCGGGTTCCAGAGCAATTTCAGCCGCGGGGAGTTCGAAACGGCGGTCGAGAAAACCAAGGAATACATCCGCGCCGGCGACATCATCCAGGCCGTGATCAGCCAGAGGTTCCGCGCCCCGGCAAGGGTGGACCCGTTCTCACTCTACCGCGCGCTCCGGCATGTCAACCCCAGTCCCTATCTCTTCTATCTCAAAATGGGCGGCGAAAGCCTGATCGGGGGCTCGCCCGAGGTCTTGGTCCGCGTCGAGGACGGCCAGGCGGAAGCCCGGCCCATTGCCGGGACCCGGTGGCGGGGCAAGAGCGCGGAAGAGGACGCGGCGCTGGAACAGGAATTGAAGGAAGACCCGAAGGAAAAGGCCGAACATATCATGCTGGTGGATTTGGGCAGGAACGATTTGGGCCGCGTGTGCAAGACCGGCACGGTCAAGGTCAACGAGCTGATGGCGGTCGAGCGCTACAGTCATGTCATGCACCTGGTCTCGAATGTGCAGGGCGAGGTGATGCCGGGCAAGGATACTTTCGATGTGCTCCGCGCGGCGTTCCCCGCGGGCACGCTCACGGGCGCGCCCAAGATCCGGGCCATGGAGATCATCGAGGAATTGGAGCCGACCCGCCGCGGCATTTACGGGGGCGCGGTCGGGTATTTCAGCTTCTCGGGAAACATGGACATGTGTATCACCATCCGGACCATCCTGATCAAGGACGGCATGATCAGCATCCAGGCCGGCGCGGGCATTGTGGCGGACTCGGTTCCTTCGAGCGAATTCGAGGAAACCGTGAACAAGGCCAAGGCCCTGATGCGCGCGATCGAGATGGCGCGCCGCGGGCTTTCCATCGAAGGAGACGACTCATGATCCTGATGATTGACAACTACGATTCCTTCACCTACAACCTCGTCCAGTATCTGGGAGAGCTTGGCAAAGAGTTGGTGGTCAAACGCAATGACCGGATCACCATCGCCGAGATCGAGCAAATGAAGCCGGAGCGGATCGTGCTCTCGCCGGGACCGAAGCGGCCGGAGGACGCGGGCATTTGCGTGGAAGTGATCAGACATTTCTCGGGCAAGCTGCCCATCCTGGGGGTCTGTTTGGGGCATCAGTCCATTGGATACGCCCTGGGCGGGAAGATTATCCGGGCTCAAAAGCTCATGCACGGGAAGGTGTCCAAGATCACTCATGATAACAAGACCATTTTCAAGGGGCTCAATAATCCGTTCACGGCCACGCGCTACCATTCGCTGGTGGTGGAGGAAAAAAGTTTGCCCGCGGAGCTGGAGATCAGCGCGCGTTCGGAGGACAACGAAATCATGGGGCTTCGGCATCGAAACTATCCGCTGGAGGGAGTGCAGTTTCATCCGGAGTCCATTTTGACCGAGCAGGGCAAGGAGTTGCTGAGGAATTTCATCAACCTTTAGACCTTGAGCAAGGAGCCAAGAGATGATCACCGACGCGATTGGGATTCTGAGCGAGCGGGAGAGCCTGGACCAGACCGCCATGATTTGCGTGATGGAAGAGATCATGACCGGGCAAGCCACGCCCAGCCAGATTGCCGCGTTCCTCATGGGGCTGCGCATCAAGGGCGAGACCGTGGACGAAATCACCGCCGCGGCCAAGGTCATGAGGAGCAAGGCCAAAAAAATCTCGGCGCCGGCGGACGCGATTGACACCTGCGGCACCGGCGGTGACCACAGCCTCACCTTCAACATCTCGACCGCGAGCGCGCTGGTCGCGGCCGGCGCGGGCATCCCGGTGGCCAAGCACGGCAACCGCGCCGCCAGCTCGACCTGCGGCAGCGCGGATGTGCTGATGGAACTGGGAGTCAATATCGAGGCCGATACCGCCACGGTGGAAAAATGCATCGTCTCATGCGGAATCGGGTTCCTGTTCGCGCCCCTGCTCCACTCCGCCATGAAGCACGCGATCGGGCCCCGCCGCGAGATGGGCATCCGCACCATCTTCAACCTGCTCGGGCCGCTCAGCAATCCCGCCGGGGCAAAGCATCAGCTCCTGGGCGTCTATGACCGGAAATGGGTCAGGCCGCTCGCGGAAGTCCTGGCCAAGCTCGGGAGCCTGCGGGCTCTGGTAGTGCACGGCTCGGACGGTCTGGACGAGATCACCATCACCGGCCCGACCTATGTGGCCGAGCTGAAGGATGACAAAGTCCACGATTATGAAATCAGGCCGGAACAGTTCGGGTTCAGCCGGAGCCGGCTGGTGGACCTCAAGGGCGGCGCCAAGGATTACAACGCCCAGTTGATAAGGGAAGTGCTGTCCGGAGAAAAAGGACCTCGCCTGGACATCGTGCTCCTTAACGCGGGCGCGGCCATTTATGTTTCCGGCAAGACCGGTTCCATCAAGGATGGGATCGCATGCGCGCAAGAAG
>CAIUDS010000757.1 GCA_903897985.1 uncultured delta proteobacterium | reverse complement strand
GGGTTCATCAGAACCAACATGCTCGCCTGCCTGTCTTCTTTGCCCCGCATTCAACTCCTCCTTCTAAATCAAATTTATGTTAAGACGCAATTTGATGAAAAAGGATTCAACAATTCGACTTTTTCAACAACCTGCTAGAGGCCGGCGATTGCCCAAGTCGAACCGTTCATATTGGCGCGAGAAAATTGGAAAGAATAAGATTCGGGATCGCAAGCATAGGCGGCAACTGGCGATGATGGGATGGAAAGCGATGATTATTTGGGAATGCCAATTGAAAAACAGAGAGGTTATTTGCGCGAAGTTAACCTTGTTTCTTGAAAACTGATCGCGCCGAAATGAAAGCTGGATCGAGTTAGAATCAAGCCAACTCAAATCGCCCCCGGCCAAAGCAATCAGCCTGATGCGACAACGATTGTCAGACCTGCTACAACTGCGAACTTGAGTGCCCGGTCTCGGCCATCTATGTTGACCCCTGGCGCAAGAAACGCGCGCAGGCGTGGCGAACAATCCGCGAAATGAAAACAAAACGCTAAGCTTGCGCGGTCGGGAGCGGGTTAGTTTAACTCCCGGCTTACGCCCGGGTGAGCTGAATAATACAGCAGTTAGTTGGAGCCGAAAGGTTTTAAAGCGAGGTCCCGCATTATGAAGGCCAAAGCCCGGGAAGGGCCATGACAAAAAAGCAGTCCTTTCCAAGAGTCGGTTCTTTTCGGATTTTTAATTTTGCTCCGCATCTATTTGGGGTTGGCGTTTTTCGGCGCGGGCAATCCGATTTTGCGGTATAAAAAGGTTTCGTTTTTATTAATTAAAAGCACGGGCAAGATGAGGTGAGCCGCGAGGATGTATTTATCCTGCAGCTCCTCGTAGCCCTGATCCATCGGTTCATAAGCCAAATAATAATCCGGATTGGTCCGGCGCAGGGCTTCCAGATTGGCCTTATCCTTACCCGGCCAATCCTTGAGCAACTCGGGAGTGCCGATCCCGAGCGGGTCAATAACTCGGCGATGGGAATAATAGGCCGGGATGCCGATGGTCATGCACATTACGGTGCTGTGCTCCGGGCTGTTTTTGGCGATCCAGAGACTGGGCGCTTTGACCCCGTTGGCCCAACCGATACTCCGGGCTTTGACCCACTTGATCTGAGTTGGCAAATGAAAACCGAGAAAATACACGAGCATGACCGCCGCCGCCATCAGAGGAATTATCCTCGCGCTTTTAAAACGGCGCGTAAGTTCCGCAACCACATATCCCGCGTAAATATAAAGGGGCGGCAAAAGCGGCACCCAATACCAAAACCAATTATAATGGTTACGGGTCATGACCATGCCCAGGTTGTATAAGACAAAAAATACGGGCAGGATCGCCAGGGACCAACTCTTATCCTTCCAGACCCGGTACCCGGCATAACCCATTCCCATTAATCCCAATAAAGTGCCGGACAGAAAGATCGTATCGTTGTCCGGGAAATAGATCTTGACGAGTTTTCGCGCCAGCGGGGTGTAAAAGGATTCGTTGATGACTATTTTTGCCCAGACCCCGCTGGGGATCGGGTTGCCGTAATAGATGACCGCGAAAATGAGCCAAGGGGCGATCGTGAGCGCGCAGGCGATTGCGCTCCGGAAAGGGATTTGGCGTTTTTGGACCAGGTAATACAAGAAGACCACGCCCGTTATCAATACGCCGTCCGGCCGGGTCATAAAAAGCAGTCCGCCGACGATGCCCGCCAGGATCCAGGATTCCCGGAGCGCCAGCCAGATCATGAGCAGGATCAGCCAGACATAAAATGAGGTTTCCATGCCTCCGGCGGACGAACGGAGCGCCCGGTAATCGGCAAAATATAATAGGGCAAACCAAGCGAAGATAATGAGCGGTTGATGAGGAAAGATTTTCCGAATCACCCGATAGGCGAAGAAAGCGATCAAGCAGTCGAAAACGATATTGAGCACGGGCGCCACATAAAAGAGGTCCCCGTTCATCAGATAAAATGGGGTTAACAAGAGGGCAAACAGGGGAGTGCTGGTCGCCAATACCCGCTCGCCCGGGTTAAAGACAAACTGGCCATAATCAACCAGGTTCCGGCTGAATTGATAAGTAATAAAAGAATCATCCAGAACAATCTCGCCCACCAAGGGAAGGCGGCCCAAGCAGATATACAAAAAGGTCCCGATCCCAACCACCCCTTCCCACGGAAACGCTTTGGAATCTTCCGCCCGTCCCCCTGGCTCGGAAAGCTTATCCTCCACCGGCTTTTTAACCGAGCGTTCCTTGTCTTTCTTGCTTGGCTTTTTCTCCCTTCTCTCCAATGCGACCTCCTCAAAATTATCCCTCGTCTTCCGTTCTAACCCGGCTTCGTTCCCTCCAACCGCCAAACCTTTCCCGCCGCGGCAGCGCCGCCTCATCCCATTTCCAGTTCGGCTTCAAAGGCCGGGACCGATGAGGGCTCACCCCCTGCGCTCCAACGAGCATTCCCGCCATTGCCGGAAAAGCCGGGAATCGGTTGCTCCTGATTTTTCCCTGCCGTCTTAACCGAGAACCGAAGCCCTGACCCCCATCCTACGATTTTATGGGAAGAAATTCAAGATCTTTGCATATCTCCGGTTCTAACCCGGCTTTGTTCCCAGCCGCCTAAACCTTAACCGCTGCGCAGACACCCCCATCGCATTAACCGTTCAGCT
The DNA here is from genome assembly GCA_903897985.1 of uncultured delta proteobacterium. Taxonomy (GTDB): domain Bacteria; phylum RBG-13-61-14; class RBG-13-61-14; order RBG-13-61-14; family DRUE01; genus CAIYYW01. The sequence continues at coordinate 279 of CAIUDS010000757.1, read as the reverse complement.
TCAAAGGCCGGGGACTAAGGCGTCGTGTAGGCTGGCGCGGAGTAAGAAGCCGAAGACGCATATTGGATTGATCTTGATGGAAATTCATTGAAAACCCACTTTTGCAATTGGGCTTGCCCACCCCCAGTTTTTAATCTTCCTAATAAATTCAATCAATCAATTTGCGCTGAAAGCGCTTTGGACTGCGGTGGCAACGCCACCGCTTTTTGCATCTTTGCTCGCGAACTCGATCATGAATTTAAAAGCGGCGTCGCGGACGCCGCAATCCAAAGTGCGCAG
>CAIUDS010000756.1 GCA_903897985.1 uncultured delta proteobacterium | reverse complement strand
CGGCGCGCTTCTTCCGGCTGTCGCCCGTGGAATTCGATGGCATGATGGTTAGATTAAGGAGGCGGCAAATGGTTGTCAATGGGAAGCTGCCACAAAGACCGATTGGTCAGTGGATACGGGGATTTGTGTAATAGCTATAAAATAGCTCGTTGTCAAGGTTGGGATGTAAATTGTCGGGTTTGACGAGGTAAGTATTGCCGTATTCGTATCTCAGGAAAAAAACCTCCGCCGGCGGCTCGGGGGAGTCGCCCGGAGCGGCCCGCGCCGGGCTCGCTGCCTTGGGCCAGGCTTGATCGGGGCGGATAAAATTTCCGCGCAAGCACACCCGGCTCACGCCTTGGTCCGGACAGTAGACCCAAGTCCCGCGCGCGGTTTGGCTGCCCCGGCCTTTTTTAAAAGTGACCTCCTGTACGCAGCTCCCGTCCGGTTTCAGCGTCAATTTTTCATGGGACCACTGGTTGTTTTCCGCGTACCAGGCTCCGGCAAGTCTTTGCGTCATTATGTTCTGTCTATAAGCCGGGTCGTGGGCCATCTTATACCTTGACAACCATATCGGATAAAGAATAATGACAAACCCTATGACATTGCCCAACGCCAATCCGATCAGCAGCCACACCCGCCGCCTCCATCGCCTGGTCCAATCCCTCGGATTGGAAAGCGCGATCATCGCCCGCGCCCAGGTGGGCCGCGTTATATCCGATTTGGGCATTGGTTCATTGTTATCATGAAACGATGCGAGAGGCAAGATGGTGGTTCAAGGCGCGCTGGCTGCGCCGAACTGGCGCTCGACCTGGGGGTCATCCCCGGAACCCCACTCCCTGCGGTAGCTGAACCGATGGGAATCATCAATGGGGTGATCAAGGTGCACAATTCCCAAGACACTCCGAATCCACAAATCATTAAGCTTAGCCGGAGGTTCCGGACGGGGATGAGCATTCAATTGATCAGATGACCGATGTATCTTCTCCCATAAATCAATATAATCTCCGGACAACTCCACATACCCCGGCCCACTTTCCTCGCGATACCAATGCCAGCGGCCTGTTGCGATTTGCGGATGCTGCTCGCCCTTGGCGGTGAGTTCCTGGATATAGTTGGTATCTTTTTTCAGCACCAATTTCTCTCGGGCCGGCCCATAATCGGCGTAGTAGATGCCGGCAAGGTCGCCCGGCTCTTCCAGTCCGGAAAAATCCACATTGACATTGGGGATAAACTGCCGCAAGCTTCTTGGGGATAATTCGATCACCAGAAAAGACAAGGACAAAACCGCCCCGAGGAGCAGCAACCCGCATCCGATGGTTTTTGCCATCATGCCCCTCCCCTTTTGCCAATGCCGCTCATGGTTTGAATATTATATACCTATTTCTCTCGCTTGCGGCCCCCGCCGCGCTTTTCGAGCAAATCCGTCACATCACTTCTATTGCCGGCCAGATCCAGCGGCGTTTGTCCGAGGCTGTTTACTGCATTCACATCCGCGCCGTGGTCGAGCAGAAGTCCGACCATCTGGACAGTTCCACTGT
>CAIUDS010000755.1 GCA_903897985.1 uncultured delta proteobacterium | reverse complement strand
GCTCAAGGCCCAGACCGAGCTGGCGTCGTTGATCCAGAAGGGGATCGGGCTGGAGCAGGACCGGATTACGACCGAGGCCATGCTCAACCGGACTTTGGGCCGGAGCGGGGAGGAGGGTTTCGGGGAGATCGGAGAGATCAAGTCGGACATTCCGGACTGGAGTTACAGCCAGGTCTGGCCGGTGGCGAAAGACAACAATCCGGACCTGCTGATGGAAGAGCGCAAGGTCGAGATGAACCAGGCGGAGCTGCAGTTTGCCAAGGCGGACCTGCTGCCGGACTTCATGGTGCGGGGCATGTATAAGGACATGGAAAACACGCCGGACGATTTCTGGGCGCTGATGGTCGGCGTGACCCTTCCGTTTGCGCCGTGGTCGGCTGGGAACTACGGGAACAAGGTCAAGGAAAACCGGCTTTATGTGGGCAAGGCCCAGGCCGGCTACTCGGCGATGGAAAACATGGTCTCGGCCGAACTCCGGTCGGCGCTGTCGAAAATTTCGGCGGAGAAGCAATTGATCGCGATCTACGAAAACACTTTGATCCCGCAGGCCGAGCAGACGCTGGGCTCGACCCTCGCCGCTTACCGGTCGGGCAAGACCGATTTCCTGATGACGCTCGATGGGTACCGGATGCAGCTGATGGCGCATGAAGACTACGAGATGGCGGTGATGGAATATATGTCGGCGCAGGCGGGACTGGAAAAAGCGGTCGGCTTGGGCATCCCGGAGCTCGCGAAGAAATTATCCAACCCGGTCCAGGAGAAGAAGCCATGAAGAAGTTAATGGGCGGGATCGTCCTTTTGCTCTTGGCCGCGGCGGCGCTGGGCGTTATGGCCTGCAAGCCGCGCAAGACCGAGCCCAAGCAGCCCGAGCGGAAGATCCTCTACTACCGCAGCCCGATGAACCCCGCGCAGACTTCGCCGGTGCCGAAGAAGGACGAGATGGGCATGGATTATGTTGCGGTTTACGCGGAAGAGGAAACCGGCACCGGGGCCGGTCCGGCCGCGGTGAAGGTTAGCGCCGCGGTGGTTCAGAAGATCGGGGTGGTTACGGAGGAAGTGAAATTGCGGAGCCTGAGCCGGACCGTCCGCGCGACCGGCGCCCTGGATTTCAACGAGACCAAGGTTTATACCGTCACCACCAAGGTGATGGGCTGGGCGCAGAAACTGTATGTCAGCTACACCGGCCAAAAGGTCCGCAAAGGCGAGCCGCTGTTCGAGTTCTACAGCCCGGACCTGGTGAACGCGCAGCTGGAATACTTGCAGGCGCTCAAATATCCGCGGACGGCGGGACCGGGCGTTCCGGCGGAGGTGGCGAATGCGCAGGAGGAACTGGTCTCGAGCGCGAAGCGGCGTTTGCTCTACTGGGACATCCCGGAAGGCGAGATCAAGGCGCTCGAGAAACGCGGCATCCCGAGCAAGACTTTGACCATGGTCTCGCCGGACAACGGCGTGGTGGTGGAGAAGATGATTCTGGAAGGACAGCAGATCATGCCGGGCATGGAGCTTTACAAGATCGCGGACCTGTCAACCATCTGGGTGATCGCCTCCATTTATCAATACGAGCTTCCCTGGGTCAAAGTCGGCGACGCCGCGGAAATCGAGTTGTCCTATCTGCCGGGACAAACCTTCACCGGCGCCGTGACCTTCATCTCGCCGGTCCTGGACATGGACACCAAGACGGTCAGCGTAAGGATCGAGGTGAAGAACACGCCGGACTTTGAACTCAAGCCCGGCATGTTCGCAACGGTCAAGATCAAGTCCGCGATGACGGTGAACGCGGTGGCGGCGCCGGAGCAGGCGATCATCCATTCCGGTGAGCGCGATTTCGCGGTGATGTCCCTGGGCAACGGTTATTTCGAGCCGCGGGAGGTCAAGCTCGGGGTTTCGGCGGACGGATATGTCGAGGCGCTTTCGGGAATTTCCGAGGGAGAAATTATTGTGATCTCGTCGCAGTTCCTGATTGACTCCGAAAGCAACCTCCGCGCCGCGGTCCAACAACTCACGGCGCAGCCAAGCAAGTAAGCGGGCGCAAGATCATGTTGTCCAAGATCATCGAGTGGTCAATCCGGAACAAGTTCCTGGTCATGCTCGCCACCATCCTGGTGATCGGCTTTGGAATCTATTCGCTGCTGACCACTTCGGTGGACGCGATCCCGGATCTATCCGATGTCCAGGTGATCGTTTATACCGAGTATCCGGGACAGTCGCCGCGGATTGTGGAAGACCAGGTAACCTATCCGCTCACCACCGCGCTGGTATCGGTCCCGAAAAGCAAGACCGTGCGTGGCTATTCCTTTTTCGGCTACTCGCTGGTGTATGTGATTTTCGAGGATGGCACCGACCTGTATTGGGCGCGCAGCCGCGTGCTCGAGTATCTCAACTATGCCCAGAAGCGGCTGCCCTCGGGCGTGGTGCCCACGCTGGGGCCGGACGCGACCGGGGTCGGCTGGGTCTTTGAATACACCCTGACCTCGGATAAAAGGTCGCTCCAGGAGCTGCGGTCCATCCAGGATTGGTATCTGAAATATGCGCTCACCAGCGTGGAGGGCGTGGCCGAGGTGGCGAGCATCGGCGGCTTTGTCAAGGAATACCAGGTCACGGTTGACCCGGTGAAGCTGCAGGCCTATAACCTTCCGCTCTCGATGGTCGAGATGGCGATCAAGAAGAGCAACAACGATGTCGGGGGAGAGGCCATCGAGATGGGCGAGACCGAATTCATGGTCCGCGGACTCGGCTATCTCAAGACCATTGACGACCTGAAAAACATCCCGGTGATGACCGACTCCAAGCGCGGCGTCCCGGTCTATCTGAAGGACATCGCCGATGTAACCATCGGCCCGCTCATGCGCCGCGGCATTTCCGAGTTGAATGGAGAGGGCGAGGCCGTGGGCGGAATCATTGTCATGCGCTCCGGCGAGAACGCGCTCAAGGTGATAAAAGGGGTCAAGCAAAAAATCGAGGAATTGAAGACCGGCCTGCCCGAGGATGTCAAAATCTCCATCGCCTATGACCGCTCCGGCCTGATCACCCGCGCCATTGACACTTTGCGCGGGAAGCTGCTCGAGGAAATCCTGATCGTGGCCCTCGTTTGTATCCTGTTCCTGCTCCACGGACGCAGCTCGATGGTTGCGGTCTTCACTCTCCCCACCGCCATCCTGATCGCCTTCATCGTCATGAAGCGGATCGGCGTCAACGCCAACATCATGTCGCTGGGCGGGATCGCCATCGCCATCGGGGCCATGGTGGACGCGGCCATTATCATGATCGAGAACGCGCACAAGCACCTCGAGACCGAACGGGAAAAACCGCCGGAGCAACGACTCGAACACTGGCAAGTCATCCTGGACGCCTCGAAGGAAGTCGGCCCGGCGCTGTTCTTTTCACTACTCGTTATCACCGTGTCCTTCATCCCGGTCTTCGCGCTCACCGGCCAGGCCGGCCGGCTGTTCAAGCCGCTCGCTTATACCAAGACTCTCTCGATGGCCGCCGCGGCCCTGTTGTCTATCACCATCATCCCGGTGCTGATGGGTTATTTCGTGCGCGGCAAGATGCTTTCGGAGGACGCGAACCCGATCAACCGGATATTGATCACGCTCTACCATCCGCTCATGAAACTGGTCTTGAGGTTCAACCTGCTCGTGATTGCGGCCGCCATTGTGGTCGTCGGCATCACGGTTTTCCCGTTCCTCAAACTCGGCTCGGAATTCATGCCGCCCTTATACGAAGGCGACCTGCTCTATATGCCCACCACCCTGCCGGGCATCTCGATCACCAAGGCCCGGGAACTCCTCCAGCAGACCGACCGGATCATCAAGAGCTTCCCCGAAGTCCAAAATGTCTTCGGCAAGATCGGCCGGGCCGAGACCGCGACCGACCCCGCGGGCCTGGACATGATCGAGACCACGATAATGCTCAAGCCGGAAAAAGAATGGCCGCCGGGCATGACCGTGAAAAAGCTGATTGACGAACTGGACTCGGCCTGCGCGATCCCGGGACTGAGCAACGCCTGGACCATGCCCATCAAGGCCCGGATTGACATGCTCAGCACCGGCATCAAGACCCCGGTCGGGATCAAGGTTTCCGGTCCGGACCTGGCCACACTCGAACAGATCGGGAAACAGATCGAGCCGGTGATGCGAGCGGTGCCGGGAACGCTCTCGGTATTTGCCGAGCGGGCCTTGGGCGGGAACTATGTTGACATCAAGATCAACCGCGAAGAATGCGCGAGATACGGACTCCAGGTGGAGGACATCGAGAATGTGATCCAGATGGCCCTGGGCGGCATGCCGGTCACCACCACGGTCGAGGGACTGGAACGCTACCCGGTGAACCTCCGATACAGCCGCGAGCTCCGCGACAACCTCGAGGCGATCAAGCGGACGCTGGCGCCGGCGCCGGGCGGCGCGCAGGTCCCGATCGCCCAGCTCGCGGACATCTCGATTACCAAAGGCCCGATGGCGATCCGGACCGAGGACACCCGTCCCGCGATCTGGGTTTATGTTGACATAGAGGGCACCGATGTCGGGACTTACATCAAAGCAGCGCAAAAGGCGGTCGCGCAGAACATAAGCGTCCCGCACGGATATACCCTCGTCTGGAGCGGCGAGTTCGAATATCTGGAGCAGGCCTATAAGCGCCTGGTCATCATCATCCCGCTCACCATTTTCATCATCTTCATCATCATCTACCTCAACACCCGCTCCTTCGTCAAGACCGCCATCGTGTTCCTCGCCGTGCCCTTCTCCCTGGTCGGCGCCATCTGGCTGCTTTACATTTTGCACTACAACCTGAGCGTCGCGGTCTGGGTCGGCATCATCGCGCTCGCCGGACTCGACGCCGAGACCGGGGTGGTCATGCTGCTCTACCTCGATCATGCCTACGACGCTTTTGTTGCGAAAGGACAAATGAGAGACAGAAACGATCTGCGATCGTCCATTGACTTCGGCGCGGTCAAGCGCGTCCGGCCCAAGATCATGACCGCCTCCGTGATCATCGCCGGCCTGTTGCCCATCATGTGG
>CAIUDS010000754.1 GCA_903897985.1 uncultured delta proteobacterium | reverse complement strand
GCTCAACTCCCCGGTGGTGGCCTACCCGCTTCGCGCGCTGGATGCCTGCCTGATGAGCGTGGGCGCGGCCTGCGTGATCGTGGCGGACGAGGAGACGGCCTTCAAAATGTGCAAGAACCCGCTCCGGCTCTATATCGCGGCCGGCTCGCACAGCCTCCGGGTGGCGGACCGCCGCGACATGGAAATCCCGCTCCTGCCCAACGAAACGCCCGACCAGTATAAAGACCTCGACAAGGTTTTCCCCGGCGGGCATCGTTATCCCGGTTTCACCGGGTTCCTCGCCGCGCGCATGTGCGCCTGGTATGCCTACCGCATGGCCGGCGTGAAAGACCCGACCGACGACCTGGATTTTGTCGAGTTGCACGACGCGTTCACCATCTCCGACATCCAGACCTACGAGGACATCGGCATCCGGCCCTACGGTCGCGGCCGTGACTATGTGGAGTCAGGCGACTGCTACCTGGTCAACCCGAAGACCGGCAAGCAGGGCAAGCTCCCGGCCAACCTCTCGGGAGGACTGATCGGCTGCATGCACGCCGTGGGAGCGACCGGCATCATGCAGGTGGTGGAGTGCGCGCTCCATATCTGGAACCGGCACGCCGAGATCCACGGCAATGAAAAACTCTGGAAATCTTTCGGCAAGCAGAAACCGAAAAACTGGATTGATGTCCAGGTCCCCAATGCGCATCGCGCCCTGGCCATCAGCCACGCCGGCGTGGGCTCGCATGTGACCTGTACCATTCTGATGCACCCCGACCATCTCTTAAAGGAGGAGTAAGATGAGTAATCAAGCCAAAGTTTGGATTGAAAAGAAAGCCTACAAGATCAAGGGCGAGTTCTCCAGCCTCGAGGCGAACACGCCGATCCGGCGGGAGGACGGCAAACTGTGCGGAGTGACCAACCCCCGCCGTCTGGTGCACATGCATTCCTATGGCGGCGAGGCGCCCTTCTTCGAGGGGCTGGCCAAGGGCAAACTGCTCGGGACCCAGTGCGGGAACAGCAAGTGCGAGTCTCAGGGCTCGATCTATATCCCCTTCCGCATCTGCTGCCCGGACTGCCTGGCCAAGATGAAAATCGTGGACCTGACCGCTGCGGCCAAGAAGAACGCGAAGATCTATACCTATGTGGTCACCTCGCGCACCGGCGCTTTCAACACCCTGGAGGTCCCCATCAAATTCATTGATGTCCAGATCGGCGAGGCCGTGACCCTGCTCAAAAGCTACCTGCTCCTGAGCGAGCCCGAAATCGGAAAGCGGGTGATCCCGGTCTTTCGAGCCAAACCGACTTTTACCATCACCGACCTGGCTTGGGTCGCGGCCGGCGCCAAAAAGCCGCCCAAGGGATTCCGGTTCTAATTTGGAACGAATGATCATCCGGGGCGGATCTGGCCGCGCCGTTTGGTTAAACACCGGCGGGGTTTATTGGCCATAAGCCCTTCGCAGGGTTCACTCCGCGCTTCTATTTGAGGACGGGAGCAGGGTCAATTTATGTCCCTGGGCTATGAGGTTTTTCAGCCATGGTTTAAGGAATTGGTTTAACTCTTTTTTCGCCCGAATGAACCGGCATCATCAAGATGTTGTCCAACTTTACAAATCTAATCAGGAGGGCATGAACATGAAAGGATGGATGGAATCGGGCAGGGGCGGCAAGGTGGTTCTGGTTCTGGTTTCGCTGCTGGTGCTCGGGCTCTCGGCCGCGGCTTGGGCCATGAAGGATCAAGAGATGGAATTAACCTATCCTGCCAATCCCAAGGCCTATGGCAAGGAAGTGGTAAAGGTTTCGCCGGCGCCCACTCCGGGGATTGAGGTCTCGGTGGTCAGATTCGAGGACTCGCGCACGGGCAAGAAACCGATTACCGAAATGATCAGCTTGGCCTGCAAGCATGTCGCCGACATCCTGGCCAAGAACGATGAGCAGGATTGGGCCACCGACGCGCTCAAGACCGAACTCACCAATGCCGGGTATAAGGCCACGGTGATCCCGTCCAAAGACCAGGCCAAGGCCAAGGTGGTCATTTCCGCGTCCCTCCTCAATGTCTATGACAAGGCCGTTTGCGGCGTCAGAGGTTTGCAGCCCGAGGCGGCCTTTTCTGTGGTTATTACCAAAGACGGCAAGGAATTGCTCAATCAGAAATACACCGGGAAAAAATCTGCCGTTCGGGCCAACCCGGTGGACGACCTGGCCCTCTCTTTGCAGCAGGCCATCCTTTCCTTGGTGAATGACCTCAACAAACTGAATTTGGCTGACAAATAGGCCTTGGTTGCATTTGCCTGAGAGTCGCATTCTATTCTGCGGCTGGGCAGCTCTTATTCCCGGCAGGGGGGGTCCTCGGGCGATTCGCGCCGTGGCAGCGCCTGCCCGAAAAATTTGACAGCCTCTAATGCCGAACTTATACTCTCTTTAGGAGCATGGAATCCCCTTCTACCAGCGCCCGGATCGAGCGGTTGCGGAACAAATACCGCGAGCAAGTGCCTCAGCTTTCCATCCAGCGGGCTCAATCCTACACCTCGAGCTGGAGGGAAACCGAGGGCAAGGGTTTGCCGCGCTGCCTCCGGGCCGCGCTCGCGATGAAGAGCGTTTATGAGCGGATGACCCATTACCTGGACCCGGACGACCGGATCGCGGGATATTGGACCGAGTTTTTCCTGGGCATGCCCATGGAACTCGAGCGCGGGGTGTTCAACCAGGTTTTGGAAATCGAGCTGGACCGGAATTCCATCATCGCTTTCCGGATCAAGTCGTTGCTTAAAACCTTGGGCTATATGCTCCGGCACGGCTCGCTGCTCGAGTTCTGGAAAAATTCGAAAATCATGCGCGCCACCGGATCGGCCCCGCTGGAACTGGGTTTCTCGACCATGTCCGAGCGGACCATCAACCCCTTTCAAATCAGCGATGCTGACAAAAAGATTCTAAAGCGCGAACTGCTTCCGTTCTGGAAGGGCAAGACCATGGTGGACCGGGTGGAAAAGGCCATGCTCGACCAGGGGCTTTATTCCGAAAACATGCACGATTTTGTCCTGGCCCTCCCGGCCAATACCTCCCGCCAGGTCTTGATGATCTCCACCGCAGCCACCATCGCCACCTACCAGGGCCATGTCATCCTCGATTACGAAAAAGTCTTGAGCCAGGGCCTGCTGGGCATGAAGGCGCGGGTTCAGGCCGCGTTGGGCAATGAGGTAAAACTCTCGAAGCCGGAGCGCGAATTTTTGTCGTCGGTGGACATTGCGCTGGAAGGCGTGATGATTTTTGCGCAACGACTCGCGGAGCGGATCCAGGAAGACCTGGACCGGGAGACGGCCCCGGAACGCAAAGCCGTGCTTGAGCGGATGCATCAGACTTGCCTCAAGGTCCCGCTCGAGCCGGCCGAGACTTTCGAGCAGGCGGTGCAGGCGGTCTGGACGGTCAAAACCGCGGTCGAACTGGCGCATCCGGTCAACCTCCATTGCTTCGGCCGGCTGGACCAAATCCTTTATCCCTATTATAAAAAGGACCTGGACTCGGGCCGGACCAATCCCGAGCAGGCGCGGGAGCTGCTCGAGGAGCTTCTGCTCAAGATCATGTCCCAGAACATCCGGCCGGAATCCAATATCCTGGCGAACTTTTATCACCGCTATCTCGGGTCGTCGCCCGTGACCCTGGGTGGGCTTAAGCCCGATGGCTCGGACGGAACCAACGACCTGACCTATTTGTTCATCGAAGCCGCTGCTCGCTCCAAGGCCATTACCAATATCTCCATCCGGGTCCATCCCCAAAGTCCGGAAGCGCTCTTCCTTAAAACCGCGGAGGAACTTCACAACGGGACCTCCAGCTACGCCTTTTTCAACGACGCCATAAATATCGAGGCCATGAAAAAACGCGGCTTCTCCGAAGCGGACGCGCGCGATTACGCGGTCATGGGCTGCGTGGAACTGACCTGCCCGGGCAAGACCGGGAGCATGAGCGCCAACGCCCTCCTGCTCTCCCGGTTGCTCGACCTCACCCTGCGCAACGGCGACTCGCGCCTGCTTGCCGGGACCATCAAGGCCGAGGGACCGCGGACCGGCGAGCCGGATTCCTTTAAAACTTTCGATGACCTGCTCGCGGCTTTCCAGACCCAGGGCCAATTCGCCATCAAGAAACTCGCAGAGGCGTCCAACCTGCGCGACCGCCTCTTTGCCGAGCTCATGCCCGCGCCCCATATCTCGGCCTTCATTGACGGCTGCCTGGACAAGAAAAAAGATGTGACCGCGGGCGGCGGCATCTACGACCTGAGCGGCATCTCCATGATCAACTCGATCGCCAACCTCACCGATTCCCTGTATGCGATCAAGAAACTCGTCTTTGACGAGAAAAAGTTCACCATCCCGGATTTGCTTGCGGCAGTGGACCATAATTTCGTGGGTTATGAGGAAATCTATCGCCGGATCAAACGGCTGGAGGGCAAATGGGGGAATGGATGCACGGAGACTGACGAGCTTGCCGCCAAGGTGATGAAGGGGTTGTTTGCGGAGACTTATTCATACCGGAATTTCAAAGGCGGGCCTTTTGTGGTCTATGTCATCTCCATGACCACGCACACCATTGACGGCCGGCTGTCCATTGCCACCGCGGACGGCCGGCGCGCGTCCACTCCCTATGCCGCAAGCTGCAATCCCTATAATGTGGAAAAAGCGGGCGTGACCGCGGTCCCGCGCTCCGTGGCGAGTCTGCCGTTCGAGGATGTGATGGGATGCGCGGTCAATGTCAAGTTTCATCCGAGCGCCATCGGCGTGAGCGAGGAACTCCGAAAAAAATGGGTGTCCCTGATCCGGACCTATTTCAAGCTCGGCGGCGCCCAGATTCAGCCCACCGTGGCCAGCGCGGAAATGCTCAAATGCGCGCAACAGGACCCGGAAAATTACCGCGACCTGATCGTCAAAGTCGGAGGATACAGCACTTACTTCACCGACTTGGGCAGGGAGATTCAGGAAGAAGTTATCTCCCGGACCGAGCATCTGTGAAATAGACGTTGGACATCGGACACTAGACTTCAGACTCCGGGCCGCGGAAATTCGATTTTTCGATTATAGTCTATAGTCTGTGGTCTGGAGTCTTGCAATTATAGTCTATAGTCTGTGGTCTGCTTGTCCTACGAAGCCTCTGCCTGTTCGGGCATTCTGTCGGCGAAGTAGGATGGTCTGAAGTCCAGGGCCTATCGCCATACACCCAAATCCTGACCAGTAGGCTCGCAATTCATTAACGATAAACTTTAGACCTGCCCCCGGCCTCGCACGGATATTAGAGCACATATTAAAGATGCTGTCAAGTCCGGAGCAGGGGTCAGGGATCTGTGGTCAGCCTGTCCTCCGAAGCCCCTTCCTGCTCGAGCATTCTGTCGGCGAAGGAGGATGGTCAGTGAAATTCTCGAATTCCCAACCCCCAACCCCAAGCCCCTAATTCCTTCGCGTCCTTAGCGCTCTTTGCGTTAAAAAAACCGCTTCCGCTGTTTGGCCATGGTCCCTACCCCTGGACCCGCAGGTCTTTGACCTGCACCGTCTCTGGTCAGATGGTGCACGCAAACCAAGGGGCTTGACAAGCATGGAGCGATTGGTGAAAATGTTGTCATCCCAAGGCGGAAGAGAATCGGATGTTCAAAAGAAGGATAATTAAAACGGACGCAATGATGCGCGATCTTAAGGCCCTTACATGCGGCGAGTTTGCGCGCAAATACAATTTTAGGCTGCGGCGCGTCTATGACTTAAGGGCATACCTCGGCGCGCCTCGGAAAAACACCTGGCTTTACAAATTCTCGGATGTCAGCTCGGAAGCTTACCGGGACTTGAGCCTGTATTCCGACGCGGTGGTGGCAAGGAAATATGGGTGTTCGCCCTGCACGATAACCAAAATCAGAAAGCGGCTGGGGGTCAAGAAGCACAAGCTGTCAGCCATTGACCGGATTCCAATGACGGCTGGGATGCTGCGGGACTTGAACAAATTGACGCATGAGGCGTTCGCCGCCAAGCATCATATAAATCCCATCTACATATATCGTCTGCAACTCAAGTATAACCTGGTCCGGAAGCCGTTCCTGTCCCGGCTCGACCGCGCGCAAAAGGAGGAGTTGGTCCGGATGCCGCTGGAAGAAGCGGCACGCAGGTTTGGGGTGAGCACCCGGACCATGCACCGGGCCCTCCGGAAGCTGGGGGTCAAGAAGCACCGGCCAACGCTGTTGGAGCGGATTGCGATGACGGAAGGGATGTTGCAGGATCTTAAGCAATTGTCATACCGGGGTTTCGCCGCCAAGCATCATTTGAGCACCTTCTACGTATATAAGCTGAAAGTCAAGTATAACCTGATCCGGAAGCCGCTTCCGGCCCGGCTCGACCACAGCTAAAAGGAGGAGTTGGGCGCAATACCTTTGGAAGACCATCTGTTCCGAGCCGAGACCATGTGATATGCGAGCGGTTCTTTGCAGATGCGTCCCACGGCAGCATGAGAAGATTAAACTGAGGAAAGAGATTAAGCTGATTAAAAAGGCGGCAAGCAGCGCCGAGGCGATTATGGGCTTAATCATCTTAATCAATTTAATCCGTTTCACCAGTGCAATGGCGTGGGTAACCCGCAACGGCGGGTTTTCAAGATCGGGCCAGACGATACGGATTAGGGACGCTGTTAGCAGTCTCAACCCAGCGGCGAATAACTTCTCAGGTCTGGCAGAAGCAAAAAAATACTTTTTGCTTTTTGACAACAAGGCGTTTGACGGGAGTGGTGTATCCAAAGGTATCGCGCCTAAAGGCGCTCGCACATTAAGGCCAATCGCGACTGAAGTCGCTCGCACGATAAGGCTCGGATTTGTTCAACAATTTGGACAGTTTCCGATGATTTAACCACTTTTATCGCCTTGCCAGCCGGGTCGGGCTGAAAGGACGATTTCGCCAACCTATTGAAAAATAAGCAAAAACATTCTCAATAGCGGGTGTTCAGGCGGTAATTTTGAGCTTGGCACGGGCCTTGCTCTATTAAGGAAGCACAAAGCAAATCATAACAGCAGGCTCGAAAAAATAAAACAGAAAAGGAGCAAGGCGATGGCGGAATTAGCGCAAAATTGGTTGGAGTTGGTAAGGCAGGGGGATGGGGATACCTTCAGTCAGCTCTACGAGAATTACCAGGGCAAGATCTTTCGGCTGGCGATGAAATATTGCAAGAACCAGATGGACGCGGAGGAAGTGGTCCAGGATGTATTCGTGGCGGTCTTCAACAAGGCCAAGGATTTCCGGGAGGAATCGAGTTTTGACACCTGGGTGTATCGGATCACGGTGAATGCGTGCCTGATGAAACTCCGGAGCCGGAAGCGGAACGAGCATTTGAGCTTCGAGGACAACTCCTTCCAGATAGACCGGGACATCCCGGTGTGCCAGAACGCGGAACTGGGGGACTGGTCGAGATTGACCAAGCTCAGCCAGTCGCCGCTGGACCGGTTTAGTCAGGGCGAATTAAAAGAGAGACTGGAGCAGGTGGGGGCGGACATGGGCCGGGCGAGATGGGAGGCGTTCTCGCTCAGCGTGATTTACGGCATGAGCGAAAAGGAAACCGCGAAGAAGCTCGGGATCAAGCTGAGCGCGCTCAAGAGCCGCCTGCACCGTTCACGCAGATACTTGAAGAAGAGAATGGGCACCTATATGCACTGATCGTCTCATCAAGCATCGTCCAGGGCGGTAACGACCTTATCGCCCTGGACGATTTTTTTGAGGATGAGGTTTTGGTCGGCGAGCAGCAGCGTTGCCCGGCCGCCCGTGCGGATTTCGCCGAAGCCGTCCAGGCCGAGGACCTTTGCGGGCCAGAGGCTGGCCGCGGCAACGGCCGAGGGGATCGGGGCGCCGGCGAATGAGATCAGGTTGCGAACGGCGCGGATCAGGCGGAGGCGGCTGCCGGCGAGGTTCCCAGTGGGAAGCCGGGGCGGCTCGCGGTCCAGCGGTTCCTCGTCTCCCACCAGGTCGGTGATCAGGATGAACTTGCCCGGCGGGGCCGAGCGCCAGATCAGTTTCACCACGGCCGGATGCAAATGATAGCCGTCCACAATGGCCTCGCGAAAGAAGCGGTCATCAGTCAGGCCGGCGAGCGCGAGGCTGGGGTCGCGATGATGGATGGGTTTCATGCCGCTGAACAGATGGGTCAGGTAGTTCGCGCCCATATCGCAGAACTCCTCGGCGAGTTCGTAGGAAGCAACGCTGTGGCCGAGCGCCGGGATAATCTTTTTCTGTTTGAGCACCGAGAGCAGTTCCTTCGCGCCCTTGCGCTCCGGGGCAAAGGTCATGATCTTGATCAAGCCCTCGCCGGCCTCGAACAATTTGGCCATCGCGGCCGAGTCCGGATCGTAATCGCAGATCGCCGATTCCGGCTGGGCGCCTTTGGCGTCCTTGCTGAGGAACGGGCCTTCGAGATGGACGCCCAGCGCCTCGGCCGAAGGGGCGGGGACATCATGATCTGCGCTCAATGCTTCCTTCAGGGCGATCAGGCATTCGCAGAGCAAAGGGATGGGGGCCGCGGGGAAGGTTGGGATGAACCCGGCAACGCCGCGCAGGATGAGCATTTCCCGCATCCTGTTCAAAAATTTGGACACTTTTCCCGGATCGGGGAACATGAACAAACCGTGATAATGGAGGTCAACGAGGCCGGGCAGGACATAAAGGCCGGAAGCGTCAATGGTTTCGTCGGCTTCCGCGGTCTTGCCGATCTTTTGGATTTTGCCGGCAGAGATCAGGATGTCGGCCTTCTTGATGGAGTCCGGGAAAACCGCAAGCCCGTTTTTGATTAACAGCTTTTTCATTTGGGCTGATGGATTTTATGTTCTATCATGAACACCGCGGCCGGGCCGAGCACGGCGTCCTCCTTGGTGAAGCGGCTCAGGCAGAACTCGGGCAGCTTGGGGATCGGGAAATAATAATGACGGGTCCACCTCACCACCAGGTTCACGAGCTCGGGCACGGCCCGGCAAACCCCTCCGGCCAGGACCACCAGTTCCGGGTCCAATACCTTCATCACATTCGCCACCAGCGCCCCGAACCTTTTTCCGAACTCATCCACCAGCCGCGTCGCGTCCGGGTCTCCCTTTTGCCAGGCCGCGAAGATTTCCTTGCTCGTCAGCTTCTCGCGGTCCCCGCCGACCATTTGCAGAGCCAGCGAACCGATGGGCAACTCCTCCCGGCCCCGGTCGGCTAGGCCGGCGCCGGAAACATATTCCCGCGCGCAGCCGTAACCGCCGCACACGCACTGGCGGCCGGAGAGGTCGAGGGTGAGGTGGCCGAACTCGGCCGCGATGAAATTGGCCCCGCGGTGGAGCCGGCCATCGGCCACGATGCCGCCGCCCAGGTCGGTGCCGAGCGAGAACACCACGAAATTTTTCTGGCCGCGGGCCACGCCGAAAACCATCTCGCCCACCGCGTCCGCATTGACATCGTTTTCCAGGAAGACCGGGAGACGAAATTTTTGCGCGAAGATGTCCCTTAGCCGCGCGCCGAACAACTCGGGCAGGTTCCCGGCCGCGACCACCATGCCTTCGGCCGAGTTGACAATCCCGGGGCAACCGATGCCGATGCCCAAAACCTTTTTCCCTTCGGCTTTGGCCCGGTCCAGAATCCCCGCGGCCACTTCCAAAACGCGATCGGCCAACAACTTCCCCTCGACCTTGCTCGTGATAATCTCCGGATGAAAAATTTTGCCTTCGAGCGAGACCAATCCGAACGAGGTCCGGCTGGCGCCGATGTCAATGCCCAGGATATATTGTTCGGCCGCGTCGCTCATCCGGCTTCAAATCTAACATAAGCGGTGTGTCGCTTCAACCCGGCGCCGGGGCTTTCAATAAACCAGGGGGATGATCTTTTTGGTCCGTTTCATGTAATCCAGGTATTCGGCTCCGAAACATGCCACCATCAGCTTTTCCTCCACCCGGATCCTCTTGTGCAGCGCGTAAGAGATCAAAGCCATGATCGCGACCACGCCCCAGACGCTGCCCATGGCCGCGGCAAATCCCAGATAAAACATCAGCCCGCCGGTGTAAGCCGGGTGGCGGAGAAACCGGTAGGGGCCGGTCTTGATCAATTTCTGGTTTTCCTGATGGGCCACCACCGTGGTGAACCACGGCCCGAGCAGCGTGATCGCCCAGACCCGGAGCGAAAAACCAGCGAAGATCAGACCCGCGCCGGTGATGAACTGGAGATCGCGCCCGCCCGGGAGCGGAATGACGGGATAGAAAGCCGAAAGGATTCCGAGCAGGAACGACGCGTCGCGGCAGCGGCTGATCAGCTTCAGGCTGCCCGCATCGCCGGAGTCGTCCACCCCGGCCTGCCGGCGCCGGCCCAGAAATATCTCCAGCCCGAAAAACAATGCCAGGGAGATAATAAACAAGATCACCGGCAACCGGAACAGCGGTGCTCCCATGATTACCAGTATATCCCTTTCTTCCCATGCCTTCATGTCCCGGGCGCCGATCAGCCGGCTTGCGGCCCCGGTTCAAACCCGCTAAACTCAAGCCGATGCTGGTGATCCTAATCGCGCTGTTGAGCCTGGCCGGGTGGTCGGAACTGGACGCGCCGGGATTCAAGGTTTTGTATCAGCCGGGCATGGAAAGTTATGCCCGGGACATTTTGAAACAGGCGCCCGGGGCGAAGAGTCTGCTCGAGGAGCAGCTCCACCGGAGTTTCGACCAGCCGGTCTCGATCGTGATCTCCGCCAGCGCGGAGTTCGGCAAAATCCAGCCGGGCTCTCCCCCGGAATGGGCCTCGGCCACGGCCTATCCCGAAAAGAACCTGATCTTCCTCAAACCCCTCGCCCGGGCCGATGTGGAAGATGTCGGACAAACTTTCCTCCATGAACTCGCCCACCTGCTCATCTATCAGCGCCTGAACGGCCGGCCGGTCCCGCATTGGTTCGACGAGGGCATGGCCGTGCTGGCCAGCGGCGAATTCAGCTTTGACCGTTTCCGCATCCTGGCGCAGATCGGCATCTCCGGCCAATACCTCCGGTTCAGCGAACTGGACCAGGGCTTCCCCTTTAACACCAACCTGGCCCAGTTGGCCTACCTCGAGAGCGAGGACATGGTCTCGTTTATCATGGATACTCTGGGTCCGGAAAAATATGGGCAATTGCTGGACCGGATCGCCGCGGGGGATGATTTTTATGCGGCGCTGGCAAAGCTTTCGGGCATGCCCTTCAACGAGATGGAGAAGAACTGGCTGCACCGGCTCCGATACCGGTATGGCCTGGCGCTCGCCCTGGGCGGCTCGGGCTCGCTCTGGTTTTTGGTCAGCGTGCTTTTCCTGGCCGCGTATATTGTGAAACGGCGCAAGACCCGCGAGATCAAGAGGGAGTTTGAGACCGAGGAACAGATGTATAGAATGGGCCGGGGCGATGACGAGCATGAATATGAAGAAGATGACGAGGAATCAGGAGGGAGGAACACATGGCACTGAAACCCTTGCATGATCCAAAGTCCGGCGCGCTCCGGATCGTCGGCCTGATGAGCGGCTCGGGCACGAACCTGCGCAAGATCCTTGAACACCAGGAAACCCTGCGGCAAAAGGAAGGCCGATATATTTACCAGATGGTGGGCATCTTTTCGGACAACTCAACCAGCAAGGCCGCGGAGATCGGCAGGGATTACGACCTCCCGGTGCTCATCCATGACCTCGCGGCTTTTTACAAAAAGCGCAACCGCCCCAAGTCCGACCTCAAGCTGCGCGAGGAATTCGACCGGATGACGGTGGAACTGCTTTCGCCGTTCCGGGAGATCGGAAGAGCGTCGTGTAGGGAAAGAGTGTCTTCGCCTGTGTAGAT
>CAIUDS010000753.1 GCA_903897985.1 uncultured delta proteobacterium | reverse complement strand
GCCGGGGAACGGCTGATCTTCCGCATAGTCCTCAATCCGCTCTCCCCGGAGCAGGACTTCCTTTACTTCATCTCTAAATATACCACGCTCCGCCATTCTTTCCAGCGCGTGCCTCTGCCATTCAATCCGGCCGCGCCGGACGGCAAACCTCATTGCCTCCAGATCAAGACGCTTTGCCAAATCCATATCTCCTTAAATCAAGATTTCCTTTGCGTCCTTTGCGCCTTGCGGTGAAATCAAATGTCCAACTTTTTCACCACGCCGTTCTCATCCACTTGCTCCACGATGATCCCGCCGAATGCTTTTCCGCCTTCCTTTTTCCGGTCCAGCTTCATCACCTTGGGCACGAGCGCGAGGAAGTCCATCGGGTTCAGGCAGGCTTCGGGAGGCATGACGCCGAAGCCCTGGACTTTGCCCTGCTGCATCAGGATCGCGCCCATGGCCGCGGGGATGCCGGTGCCTTCTCCGAGTGCCTGGCTTTGCGAGGCCAGGTGCGCGCGGAATTCGCGGTATTTGCCGTCCTTTTTCCCCTTCACGACCACGCTCACGCACCCGCGCTGGCTGCCGAACTTGGTTTCCTTCAAAATGCGCTCGCGCTCGCGGATGATGTAGGCCATGGCGAATTCATAGGGCACAACTTTTTTGCCTTTGACCTCGAGCGCCTGCCGGCTCGCGAGTCCGAGCCGGAAGATGTCCTTGGTCAGGTCATAGTATGGCTCGGGCAGGACGGAGCCCTTGTTGGTGACGCGGTTGCACTTGATGAAGCGCGGGATGGTGACCTGCTCGGGATGCGGGTATGGATACAGAAGCACCTCTCCAAGAATGGGGAACGCAAAGCGTTCGCGGAGCGCGATCCCGCCCGGCTCGAAATATTTGACATACTGGAGCCGGCCGTCGAGGAACATCGGGATGTCAATGCTCATGCAATGGAACCGATGGCCGATCACGCCCTCGCCCTCGAACGGCTCGCCGCCGTGGGCGTGAAAAATGTCAATCGAGTCGGTCTCGTCGAGCAGGGTGGTCGCGGCCATCTTGGCGATGATATTGGTGGCGCCGGGGGAGGAGCCCATGCCGATCAGGGCCTTGATCCCGGCCTTCTTGGCCACGGCATCCATCTCCAGAACTTCCAAAGTCACATCCACATCGTCGTTGACATCCACATAATTCACTTTGGCCTGGATCATGGTCTTCATGATGGGCTTGGCGAACCTGTAGAACGGGCCGGTGCAATTCAAGACCAGGTCGCAGCCCTTGACCAAAGCTTTCAGCTTCCCCGGGTCCAGCACATCAACTTTTTTAACGGATACTTTCTTGCCCTTGATCCCGGCCGCGACTTTTTTGGCCTGGGCAAAGTTAAGATCCCCGATCACAATCTCCGAAAAAGTGTCCTGCTCCCCCAGCGTCCGCGCCGCCACGCTCCCCACCGCGCCCGAGCCGCCTAAAATTACAACCTTGGCCATAACCGCCTCCTTGGATTTTTAATGCCTTATACTAGCCCCGAAGGATTACAAATTTCAACTCGGACCGATTATGATATAATTATTCATTCCGACAAAAGGGAGGAACTAAAATGAAGGCGCGGAAAAGCTTTTTTATCGGATTGGCGCTGGTCCTGCTGGGGCTGTTTGGGTTTGCGGGACCATCGCCGGAAATGTCGCCCGCGTCTCAGGGCTCCTGCCCCTGCCAGCAGGAAGGGCCTTACAAGGCCACCATCCTGTTCCTCAATGACCTGCACGGGAATTTGCTGCCGCTGACGGTGAAGGACG
>CAIUDS010000752.1 GCA_903897985.1 uncultured delta proteobacterium | reverse complement strand
CTGGCTGGCATGGCCGGGTCTGGTGATCATCGCCGAGGCCCTGATCCTGATCACCAACCATTACCTCCGAGTTTCGCCCGTGGTCTGGTGGGTCAGCTCGGTAACCATTTTTCTCCTCAGCTTCGCCGTGGTCGGAATGGCGCTCGGGTTCGGCGCGCTCTTCCCGCGCTTCTTCATCGAGAACCCGGCCAAGATCGCGGTCGGGTTCGGAGGCGCCGTCTATATGATCGCGGCCATGATCATGATCTTCCTGGTGGTCGTGATCGAGGCCTATCCCACTTTCCTGTTCTTCGTCGCCCGGCACAATGACACGCCCCTCCCTCCCTGGGCCTGGCCCGCGGCCATCGGCGCCGGAGTCCTGGTGCTCCTGTTCTCGGTGTTCGGCCTCCTGCTCCCGGTCCGCGCCGGGATCAGGTATTTGGAAAACATGGAATTTTGATCAGGGCTCTTGGTCTTGATCCAATCTGCGATAAAAGCAGCTCCGGTTCCCCGTATGACAGGCCGGGCCGGTCTGGTCAATCAGGATGAGGAGCGCGTCGGCGTCGCAGTCGTAAAAGATTTCCTTCACCTTCTGCACATGCCCGCTGGTCTCGCCCTTTTTCCAGAGCGCTTTGCGCGAGCGGCTCCAGTAGGCGCAGAAGCCGGTCTCGAGGGTGAGCTTCAAGGATTCCGCGTTCATGTAGGCGAGCATCAGGACCTGTTTGGTATCGGCGTCCTGGGCAATGGCCGGGACCAGGCCCTGGTCATCGAATTTAATCTTGGCCGCCAGCCGCTGATAGTCCGTCATCGGTAACCTCCGGTTATTTTTTGGAAAACAATTTCTCGAAAAAGCCGGCTTTTTTGTGTTTTTCAAGGCTGTCCAGCTCCCGGCGCGCGCTGGCGTTATTGGGGTTCTTGCCCAGGGCTTTTTTTAGGCACTCCTCGGCCCAGCCGTCATTTTTTTCGCGCTTGGCGATCAGGCCCATGAAGTAATAGGGAAGATCGGACCGGGCGCTCATCTCGATCGCATGTTTTAAGTATCCGTCGGCGTCCGCGCTCTGGCCCCGGGCGCGGTACATGGCCCAGCCGGAGTAGGCGTAATATTCCGCGATCGCGGGGTTCAACTCGATCGCCTGCTCAAATCTTTCCAGGGCGATTTCGGGCCGGTTGTGCTCGAGATACCATTTGCCGCGTTCGAACTGTTTGCGGGCCAGGAGCTTGCGCAGTTCCATGCTCCAGGCCCGTTTCAGCTCGTTCTTGTAGTCGGCTTTTTCATATTCGTTGCGGTCATCGGGATTGCCCAGGATCTTGATGATTTTATAGAGCGCCTCGCGGGCCTCGGAGGCCCGCTTGCTGAGCTCCGGGTCCGAGTCCTTGCGCAGGTCCTCGAGCTCGAACTGATCGAGCATCTGTTGATAAACCTTCTCCACTTCCCCGACCGGGGTGTCGGGCCTAATCCCAAGCACCTGGAAATAATCCTCGCTAGAACGGATTTTGCTCTCCAGCAACTCCAGCTTCCGGCTCTTCTCGATCTCGGCCTGCTCGGTTTCTTTTTGTTTCGCCGCTTGCACCGATTGCTGTTTCCAGTCCACCCGGGTTTCCGAAATCTTCTCGGTGGTCCGGCCGGTCGGCTTTTCCCGCTTATAGATGTAGTCGCTGCCGGCCGCGGTCTTTTCCGGTTCCGCCTGCGCGGTTTTCGGCTCGGGAGGTTTTTCGTAAATCCGTTCCACCTGCCGGGGCTTGGTCGCGGCCTCTGCTTTTGGTTCGAGCTTAGGTGGCGCGGTTTTTTCATCTGTGACCAAAAGCACGCCGGTGACCATCATGACATAAAGGAAGAGCAAGGCATTGTTCAGATCCTTGAATTCGGCGGAAACGAGCATGATCGCTTTTTCCAGGGGCATTTCCTCCCGGAATTCATCCAGCAAATAGGTGCGGTCGTAATAAATCTCGGGCAGGCTTTGCAGTTCGTCCAAATCCGGATTGAGGCGGACTTTGGCCGCGGACATTTTCAGGAGTTTTTTTGCGAGCGACAGGACCTGGTGACGGTTGATCGCCTCGTAGATGATTTCCATCGGGCTCAGGTCATAGAGTTGGATGTGCTCCATGAAATCGTTCTGCGCATGGAATTGGTAGGTTCCCTCGCGGTGCTCGCAGGCCCGGATGATGATTTCGCGGGCGAGCAGCATCTTGAGGTAATAGAGTTTGGTGGGGTCCGCGAGCCCCATCTGCAGGATGGCCTTATCGGTTTCCATCCCTTCCTCGATCATGCCCCGGAGCTTGGGCACATCGTCGCGCTCGAGTTGTCCGAGATGGACCATCAATTCCAAAATATTGTCGGAAGCTAGGGAGGACTGGGCAAAGACCGGGGTGCCGTTGAAGAAGTAAATTTTGTATTCGGCCTTTTTGGCCGTGAGCTGCATCTCGCCGGTCAGGCGGGAGGAATAGATTTGGCCGATCACCTCGGCCAGGGGCCTTTGCCCGAGATTGCCTTTGGATATTTCTTCAAAAGTTGGCATAGTCTTTTCTCTCAGCAGATCCTCGGCAGCGGCGCTCCGGCCAGCATGGACAGGACCCGGGTGCCCCCGATGCTGGTGCGGGTGATCACCTTGCCCCGGGGCTCGGAAACGATCTCGCCGAAAATCTCCGCGCCCCGGCCTTGGGCCGTTTTCCGCCAAATCTTTTTCGCCTTCTCGCCCTGGCCCTTGGCGACCACGCAGATAACCTTGCCCTCGTTGGCGAGGTAAGGCGGGTCCAGGCCCAGGACCTCGCAGGCCGAATCCACCGCAGCCTTAAGCGGAATTTTATCCTCGAAAATCCGAATCCCGAAATCGCGGTTTCCGCATAACTCGTTGAGCGCGCTGGCAACTCCGCCCCGGGTCGGGTCGCGCATCCATTTGACCTTGACCCCCGCGCGGTGGAGCGAGGAGACCAAAGGCCAGACCGGGTTGCAGTCGCTTTTCACCGGCAGGGAAAACTTGAGTTCGCCCCGGGCGCACAAGATCGCGATGCCGTGGTCGCCGATGG
>CAIUDS010000751.1 GCA_903897985.1 uncultured delta proteobacterium | reverse complement strand
CCTTGGCCGCGGGAATCTTCGCGTCCGCCACAATGAAATTATACCCGCCCTCGAACGGCTTCACGCTCATCCATTGAATCGCCTCGTCCAGGTTGTGCGCCTTTGCCAGGGTCTGCTTGATCCGGAACTGCATGGGCGCCCCGGCCGCGGTCTCGTGCCGGCTCGGGAGCGACATGTTGCCGATCACGATCCCTTCGGCGTTCATGCCGTCGCTGGCGCCGATCAGCCCGGGCAGGTTCACGATCATATAGGGGATTTCATTGAGCGGCTGATAGATCACGACCATCTTGAGATCGTTGAACGAGGTCTTGGTCTGGGGATCAATGGCCACAAAATCGTCATTACTCCGGATGAGATAGAGCGCGCCGTCTTTGGTCGCCGGCCCCCAGACCGCGGCGGTCTCGCAACTGGTCAGGTAGGTGAGCGCCTGCGCCGCATGGATGATTTTCGGGTCCACCCCGCTGGCGTCGGCCAGACCCTGCATTTCGTCGAGAAATTCTTTGGGAATATAGGGCGCCTCTTTCGAGAAAACAAATTTGTCAATCACGGCGATCACCCAGGAGACCGGGAGCAGAGGGACCTGCTTGTGGATGGTATATTCAAGGGAGCGGACTGCGGCCTGGGTCTGGTCACGCAGGACGGTGGCGTGCTCAAATCCCATGTCGTAATAAGAGCCCTGTAAATGCAGCGCCAAATCCCCCTGCGCGGTCTTTTCCAGCCACCCGGTCCCGGTCTTGGTCTGATACACCCCGAGCGTCTCGGCCCGGGCAAACGCGCCGACACCGATCAACGCCCATGCGACTATTGCCCAAAAGAAAATTCCGCGTCTCATTTTTTTCTCCTACTGCGCCGCCTCTACGCGGAACGAATACTCGCCCGCCCCCACCATGAAAGTAACATAATTCTTGTCCTTCGCCAGATACGAAATTTCGCCCTTGCCCGCCTCGGGCAGTTCCGGCCAGATCTGCTTCTCGCCCTCGAACATCGAGACCTTGTCCTTGCCCATGGTGGGCAGGCTCACCTTGGCCCGGGTGTTGCCCGGGATGCGGACCAAAAGTTTCAAGCCGTTCCCGGTTTTCTCCCAGGCCGTGGAAACCTCGCCGAGCAGGATCTTCATGGTGGCCTTGGCCCATTTCAAATCGCCATCCACCTGCGGCCGGACCTCGATGAGCTTCCAGCCCGGGGCCGCCGGCTTGATCCCGCTGATGCCGCTCAAGAAAAACCGCGCCATGAACGCGGCAAAGGGATGCGCATAAGTGGCGCCACCCAATCCCATCCAGCTTTCCCAGGTGGTGGTGGTCCCCTTTTTGAGCATGTAGCCCCAGCCCGGAAAATTTTCAGAGGCGATCAGATGGTATGCGAATGCGCCCTCATCATGGTCGTAAAGCATTCCGAACAGGTTGTAGGCGAGCACGATCGAGCTGCCAAAGCCCTGGCTCTTGACAAATTTCATCACCGCGGCTTTTTCGGATTCAGGCGCCACCCCGAACTCGAGCGCGAGCGCGCTCACGGCCTGGTGATGCTGCTTGGACCCGGAGCAATCCTTGTAAGACTCCAGCCCGGGCACATAAAAATTCTTGTTGATCGCGTCCTTCAGCTTCTGACCGGCCGCGCGATATTTTTGCTCTGCCTCGCTCTTGCCCAAAATCTTCGCGAGCTCCGCGGCCTTGGCCAGGTCGTCATAGAAGAGCAGGTTCTCGACCGCGAGATAGTCGCCGGCCTGGTCTATCTTGGCGAAATCCTCCGGCCAGTCGCTGATGTGCCAGGCCTGGCTTTTTTTCAAAAGCCCGGTCCGGTCCATCCCGCCCAGATAAAAATTCATCATCTTTTCGACCGCGGGCCAGGTTTCCTCCAGGATATAAAGGTCGTCGTAATAATAATAGGTCCGCTCGAGCATGGGCAGATAGCGCAGGTCCCACTCCGGGATGTAATTGAAATCACGCGGCGAAGCCGGATAAAAGTCCGGCAATCTCCCGTCCTCAAACTGGCCGTCCTTCAAGTCCAGCAAAGTCTTGCGCACGATCTGCGGGTCGTAAAAATTGTAAAACACGATGCCCGACTCGATCTCCGCGTCCGCATGCCACTGGCTCTGCTCGCGGTGCACGCAGTCCACCAGTTGCCCGACCATGCCCAGGGCCATGGTGTGGACCGAGATTGAGTAAATCTTATTGAGCAGCGGATTGGAGCTTTCAAAAGTCGCGGTGGGTTTCAAATCCGTGCGCACGAAAACGCCTTTGATATTTTCCGCGGTCAATTTGCCCGGGAACCCGGTGACTTCGAGGTAGCGGAACCCGCGGTAGCCGAAGGCCGGCTGCCAGGTTTCAACCCCGGTCCCGGCAAAGGTGTATTGGTCGTAGTAAGTATTGGTGGCCTCGTCCGAAGCGCCGTGATAAGCGCGTCCGAGGAAGAGCCGGTCCGAATAGCGTATTTTCACCACCGTGCCCGCGGGCGCCGTGGCCGTGATCCGAGCCCAGCCCCCGATCTCCTCGCCCAGCTTGAACAGATACACGCCCGGGACCGGCGTGGTCGTCTCCACCGGGTCCAGCAGCCGGTCAACTTTGCTCTCGGGCATATACTGCGACTTCAAAATGTAGCCGGGATTCACCGCCACCGCGTTTTTCCAGGAGGAATCATCAAACCCGATTTCCTTCCAGCCCTTGGGTTCCTTGCGGCTGTCGAAATATTCCGCGGCGGTGTGCTTGCGGTTGCTCATCCAGGGAGAT
>CAIUDS010000750.1 GCA_903897985.1 uncultured delta proteobacterium | reverse complement strand
AGCGCGTCCACCGTCTGCTGGTTGTAGTTCGCGGCCATTTCATCCAAATACCCGGCCGCCTCCCGCTTGACCGCCATCACGCTTTTCCCGCCCGCTCCCGCGATTTCCTCCAACCGCCGGTTCAGGCCCGGGTCCTGCAAAACATCCTCCAGCAGCATGCTCCGCGGCTTGACCCGCGGGCCGATGATCACCTTCTTCTCGCGCTCGAGGTGGCCGAGCAGATGCTCGCGCAGCCGGTGCGCCAAAACCTGCCGGCTCAGGCCCAGGTAGTCTTTCCGCGCCAAAAAATCCTTCAGGCTCACCGGGTCCGCCATCTCCAAAAGGGCTTCCTCCGTAACCGTCAGCGTCAAATAATTATACAGCTTGCGCAAGCCGCCCGGCTGGTCCGCCGGCCCGAAAATAACATCCAGCAGGCCCAACTCGGTCTGCTCCGGCGCCCGCCGAAATACGATCACCAGCGGCGCGATAATCAGCTCCTCCTCGCTCTCCTCCTGCCAGCGCAGCAGGTTATAAAACGGGTCCTGCTCCGGCTCCAGATAGCGCGTGGCCACCGTGGGCGGATTGATCAGATAGGTCAGCATGCCCTCGCCCTGGTTAAGCCGGGTCCGGGCCTCGTCCCAGAAATCCGCCCGGTATTGCTCCGGAAAATTGTAGCGCGCCACCAGCCGCGCAAAGATGGTGCGGATCAGGTCGCCCACGGAAAAGAAGGCCCAGACCGGGACCTCCATCGAAATGGTCGGCCCGGGCAGGCCGTACTGCTTGAGCAGGTGATGGAGGAAAATGAAATCCAGCCGCGAGCGGTGCTGAATCGCGAAGACCAGCCGGCCCTTGCCCCGCAACTCCTGGATCCTCCGCAGGGTCGGCTCCGGGATCTGGCCCCAGTGGAACCGCCTCGCCACCAGCCGGATCAAAAGCGGACTCCGTTTCGGGTCCAGCAGATATTTGTAGAATCTGGTTTTGCCCTTGAGGATAAAACGGTGGATGAATTTCAGCCGTTTGGGCTCGGTTGCCGTTATTGCCATTAGAAAAATCTTAGCAGAAAAAAACCGAATGACCAGCACGGGCAGCAGAGGCGGGTGGGGGTTGGGGGTTGGGAATTCGGGAATTCATTCATGCCCATCGTCTGCGATCTACTCCTGCGCCGAGAATTTGACACCCCTCCCGGCTTGAGGCTTAATTACAGGCATCTTATAAGAAATGGCGAACGCGGATACGATAATCCCGATCCGGGAAAGGGAGAGCAGATGATTTTTTTCAATCGGAAGGATTTTCTGTTGATTTCGGCTTTGGGACTGGCGGGGCTGAAGGTTTTTCCCAAATTTGCCCGGGCGGCTGATGCGGTCTGCGCCGCCAGCATCGGCACGGACCTGCCTCCCCCGTTTCCGCGGCGGATCGTTCCGGAAAATATTGACCTGGGAAACTGGAGTCAGCTCAAGCCGCTTTTTGATCGCTTGAAACGCGCGCGCATTGACGGCGTGGAGGAGCTCGAGTCCTGGCTGCTGGACGGCGCCGACCTGATCGCGGCCCTGGAACAGGAAGGGGCGATCCGGTCCATTGCGACGACCTGCCACACCGACAACCAAGATTGCGAGAAGCGGCATCTAGACTTCCAGAATAAAATCATGCCGCGGGCCAGCCTGAGCGGTTTCCAATTGCTGAAAAAATATGTGAACGCGCCCGCGGCCCGGCAATTGCCCATGCCCACCTATTTTGTGCTGGACCGGTCCTTGCGCAACCAGATGGAACTGTTCCGCTACCGGAATATCCTGCCGGGCATTCGTCTGGAAAAATTATCAGTCGCCTACAATAAAATCATGGGCGCCATGACCGTTGCTTTTGACGGCAAGGAGCAGACCCTCCAGCAGATGTGGAAATATTTGGACCTTACCGACCGTCCGGTCCGCCAACGCGCCTGGGAGACGATCATCAACCGGCGTCTGCAAGACCGCGAGGCCCTGGACGACCGGTTTAACCGCATGCTCAAGCTGCGCACATCCATGGCGCGGAATGCCGGGTTCTCGGATTACCGGACCTATGCGTTCCGGAGCCGGGAACGCTTTGATTACGGGGTCAAGGAATGCGAACAATTTCACTCGGCGGTGGAAAAGCTGGTGGTTCCGCTGCGCAAAAAAATCCAGCTCAAGCGGCAACAATTGATGGGACTGGACCGGCTCCGGCCCTGGGATTTGAGCGTTGACCCGCAAGGCCGGCCACCGCTGCGGCCTTTCGAACAGACCGGCCAACTGGTAAAAGGCTGCACCGAGATCCTCAACCGGGTTAATCCCGATTTCGGCTCCACGCTTGCGTTCCTCAACCAGCACGAATTGTTGGACCTGGAAAGCCGCAAGAACAAGGCCCCGGGCGGTTATCAATCAACCCTCGCCGAGCGCCGCCTGCCCTTTATCTTTATGAATGCGGTCGGCATGCAGGGGGATGTGTCCACTCTGCTGCACGAGTCCGGCCATGCGAATCATCTCATGGCCTTCCGGAACGATCCGCTGATCTTTCCCCTGTTCCGCTCGGTGGGCGCGGAATTCTCCGAAGTGGCTTCCATGACCATGGAGCATCTGGGCAGCCAATATTACGAGGTGTTTTACAATGCCGCGGATGCGGATCGCGCCCGGACCCTCCTCCTCGAAGGAGATGTCGGTCTGTTATGCTGGATCGCGATTGTGGATGCCTTCCAGCACTGGATTTACACCCACCCCGGGCACAGCGTGGAAGAGCGGCAGGAGGCTTTCCTCGAGTTAAGCCGGCGCTTCGGCGGGATCGAGGACTGGTCGGGATATGAGGATGCCCGGAAGAACCAGTGGCAGATGCAGCTTCATATCTTCCTTTACCCGTTTTACTACCTTGAATACGGGATCGCGCTTTTGGCCGCGCTTCAGATTTGGATGGCGGCGAAGAAGGACCGGGAAGCCGCGATCGCGGCCTATCGCCGGGGATTGGCCTTGGGAGGCTCCCGCCCCTTGCCCGAACTGTTCGCCGCGGCCGGACTGCGCTTTGATTTCTCGGCGCAGACCCTGGGGCCGTTGGTCGAACATTTGGGGTCAGAGCTTTAGGGCCGGTTGCCCAAAGCCTCTGAAATTGATTATTACTTGAACCCTCCGCCCGTCCGCGGTTGCTCAAGCCAATTTTTGCCCACCGTCCCTAAAACCATCCGGAGCCGCCCAATTTTGTCTAAAGCCGACTCCAGCGCCCTAATTCCGGACAAAATTACCCCCCCTTAACCCCAAACCTGGTCTTGCCCATGGCAAGCGCCGGCTCTAACGCGGACCCGCCAAGCCTGAAAAAGGAATTCGGCAAAGACCTGACCTTCTGGGGCGGCGGCGCCAACATGCAGCACACAGTTCCGAATGGCACCATTGACGAAATTAAAAGGGAGAGCCGCCGGCTCATCGAAATCTTCTCACCCGGCGGCTATGTTTTCAACCAGGTCCACAATATCCAGGCCAATGTTCCGCCCGAAAAAATCCTCGCCATCTACGACACCGCGCTGAGCTTTCGTTGAACTGGCCCTGACGCGCAAATTATCCGGGCCAATAAAAATAAAGATTAATTTGATCAACCTTACCTTTTGAGAACTCTATGGTTTTACGATGAAACGTTTCGACGCCCATTTTGGCTTTCTTTGCTTCTTTAAGCCGGGCTCCTTCCAAAGGCGTGTCCTCATATTGCTTCGTGAAAATGCCTTGTATTTCCCAGATGCATGAGAATTTGGTTTTATCCGATTTATTGATTTCCTTCCGGTCCGGCTTGCCATATATTTTGATAACTTCATCATAGGACATTCCGAGCTTTATTCCCTTTTCCGTTGCGAAATATTTATCATCCGCAACAGGCGCGAATTCTATCATTTTCTCTAGCAGGTTGTTGAAAAAGTCGAATTGTTGAATCCTTTTTCATCAAATTGCGTCT
>CAIUDS010000749.1 GCA_903897985.1 uncultured delta proteobacterium | reverse complement strand
GTGAAAGATGGTCTGGTTGGCGACCACGGTCCTGGTCGCGCCCGGGACCGACTCGCCGGTATTGAGGTTCCGGTTGAAGCGCGGGAAATTCGAGCTCGAGACCTCGACCCGGATCCGGTGCCCGGCCTTGAAGACATTCGATGTCGCCCATAAATCAATATTATATTTCTCCACCGCGCCCGGCGTAAGCGGCGTGGGCTTGAGCGGGTCATTGTCGCGGAACATCGCCCGCACAATGCCGTCCTGAATGTTGATCGCCTTGCCGTCCGGATACACATCCACCAGCTTGACCGTGAAATCGGTGTCCTTTGCGTCCGAGGCCGCGAACAACACCGCGGTGATCGGCCCGGTCACTTCGAGGTCTTTTTCCAGCGGCGCGCTGGTGTAACAGAGCACATCCTTGCGCTTTTCAATCTCGACCTGGTTATACGCGCCCAGGTTCAGGCCCAGGCTGTTGCCGCCCTTGGTCGGCGCCGGCTTGAACGGGTCGTAACTGAACTTGTCCGCGGGTTCGGCGCTCTTCGAAGCGTCCATGGACAGAACGCCGTCGCCCTTCGCGGTGTTGGCGCCGCCGCCCGAGTGCAAATAAAAATTGGTGTATTGAGTCCGCGCGAGCGGCCATTCATTCTCGTCTCTCCATTTATTCTCGCCCATCACAAAGATGCGCACCTTCGGCCATTTCGCCGCGGCATTGTCCGCGCCCTTGAGCCAACGGTCAAACCAGACCAGTTCCTGGTCCTTGCCCAGGGCGTCATCCCGACCGGCCGAGTCGCCGTAGCTCACGGACCCGTCTCCGGCCTTGCCGTGTCCCCACGGGCCAACCACCAGGATGGAATCCTGGGCGTTTCTTTTGCCTTCTTTCAAAATCCGGTTGAAGTCGCCGAGTTGGGGACCGAGGAACATGTCATACCATCCGGCCGCAAACACCGCAGGCGCGCCGATGTCCTTATATTTGTTTTCCAGCGAAATGTTTTCATAGGTCTTAAAAATCTTTTCCGGCTCCAGCGAGTCGTCAAAATAAATTATGTCCCGGCCGGCCTGGTCATCGGCCTTCGAGAGCGGCAGCGTGTTAATGGCGCGGTTGACCCGGTTTATATTGAGCGCGATCTTATAATTGTTTTTGTGCTCGCCCGTGACCACCGTCCAGAAATAAACCGTCATCAGATGCAGCTCGCCATCGGTGTAAAGCACTTCCTTCAGGTTCGGGCTGGTCACGGTCAAATGCATGGCCGAAATATCTTCTCCGGGCGCCTCGAACCACTGGGTGGTCCCGAGGTAGGACGCCCCGGTGGTGCCGAGCTTGCCGTTGAACCAACTCTGTTTCTCGATCCACGCGATCATGTCCCGGCCGTCATCGCCGTCCTTCTTGAACGGATAAAACTCACCCTCCGACTTAAACCGGCCGCGCACATCCTGCACAATCAGGATATACCCGTGCTTGGGCAAATTCTTGGAGGTCATGTTTTTTCCGTAAGGGGTGCGCTCGAGAATGACCGGGGCCTTATCCAGCCCGATCGGGAAATAAATGTCCGTGGCCATCTTGACCCCGTCCCGCATCGGGATCATCACATTCTTCTCCTTCCGGACCCGGTATAACTTTTCCGTGGCCGATAAAGGCTGAACCGCCAATACCGCCAGCACGATCGCCAAACCAACCAAATATATTCTCTTCATCTCCTGCCTCCTGAGCCTGATATTTTTTAGACCAGTATCGCGCCCATGTCAAAAGCCTTTAGTTTCGTCTATGATCAGCCGGGGTTAAAATAGTGAAGGTGAATTCGCTCTACTTTGCCGTTGATGAATTCAACCGTGGCCTGGTATAGGTTCCATATTTTCTTATTCGCCTTCCTGGCCTCTTCCAGTTTGGCGCCCTCCAAAGGCACCTCCTCGCATTCAACCTCAATAACGCCGTCAATTTTCCAGATATATGTGGCTTTGGACTTATCCGATTTGGAGATCTGCTTCAGGTCGGGTTGGCCATAGATTTTGATGACCTCATCCTGGCTCATCCCAAGTTTGATCCCCTTTTGGGTTATAAAATATTTATCGTCCACAGGCGGGGCGTATTTGATACTTTTCTGGAGAAAAGCCTTCGTATCCTTAATCTTAATGCATTTGGGATGTTCGCGCTCAGGTGTGCATAAGTCATTATAAAGAAGGTACCTAAACGGGTCCATGTCGGGAACGATATTATTTTTTTTAAAATAATAGGTATCCCCCCTGCTGTTGTCAGTGTGCGTTACAATCACGATCACCTGCTCTCCTGAGCCGTTGCTAAAGCTGTTGACCGAAGGCATGATACCTATATAGTATTTGGCAAAATCATCTTCGGTGAGCTTGTCAGGCGGGATTTCCTTCAATTTATTTGGGTCCTTCCCTCCCGCGGGAAAAGTATAGGGGGAAAATGTGTCCCAATCCTGTCTGGCGAAAATCTTCCTGGCCGCTTCATCATCGCAATTCGGTTTCTGATCCGCGCCGAGCGTTAGCAAAGCGAGGAGAAGAATAAAAATTCGTTTCATGGTATCCCTCCTTAAAAGCTGACAAAGATCGGGTTGGTGAAGATGAGGTTGGCGTCGCTCTGCTTTACGATCACCGGCTCGGGCTTGGCAGCGGCCTTCAGGCTCCCGGCCGAAAACAAGACCGCCAATACCAAAAAGGCAATGAGTTTCTTCATGACCGCTCCTTGAAACCTTTCCGCAATTATATCACAACCGCCGCGGCTTGAATAAAACCGGCCTTGCGCGCGGCCGCCTGACCATCCAACCCTTTCTTGTAAAAATCTTGCCCGTCAAGACCTCCGCTTAATCTGGTATTCTGGTACCAGAATACCAGATTCTGGAGTTTGGCGCTTAATTAGATAGACCGGGGTTCTAATTTTTTCTTCAATAATATCCCCGGCCTTGCGCCAGAGCAGGGGC
>CAIUDS010000748.1 GCA_903897985.1 uncultured delta proteobacterium | reverse complement strand
CAAAAGACGGTTTTTACGGGGAAGGAGTATGCAGAGTTCGGCAAGCGTAACTGGTTGAAATCTTTTGATTGTTCGCAGACCATCATCCGTCTTAACGGTCGCGGGACAAGAATGTCCCGCAGCACGGGTGTCTGCACCCCCTAGAAAAGTGTCCGCAGCACGAATGCGCAGCACGACGAGGGCGAATAGTTAGGCGAATTTTTCTTGCCCTTTTCGGAGGATTCTGGTATTGAAAGCGCTATCAAATCCTAGGAGGAGGGAAAATATGGTTTCCTTTTTACCCAGCGAAGACCAGAAGATGATGCAGGACATGGCGCGGGATTTTGCCGTGAACGAGCTTCGGCCCAAGGCGCATGACTGCGATGAGAGCGATTCCATTCCGGAGGCGACGCTCCAGGCCGCGTGGGAACTGGGCATGGTTAATGCGGTGATCCCGGAGAAGTATGGCGGGACGGGCATGGAGCGGAGCGCGGTGAGCGGGGTCTTGATGTGCGAGGAACTGGCGTGGGGAGACTTGGCCATGGCCATGGGGATTTTGGCGCCGTCGCTATTCGCGTATCCGGTGATGGAGTTCGGGACGGACGCTCAGAAGGACAAATATCTGCCCAGGTTCTGCGCGGGCAAATATATCAAGGCGGCCTCCGCGCTGGTGGAGCCCAGTTTTAATTTCGACCTTTCCGGGCTCAAGACCAAGGCCGAGAAAAAAGGCTCGGGCTATGTTTTGAACGGCCAGAAATGCCTGGTCCCGA
The DNA here is from genome assembly GCA_903897985.1 of uncultured delta proteobacterium. Lineage (GTDB taxonomy): Bacteria > RBG-13-61-14 > RBG-13-61-14 > RBG-13-61-14 > DRUE01 > CAIYYW01. The sequence goes on along the minus strand of CAIUDS010000748.1, from coordinate 4,417 downwards.
TCGGGGTGAACGCGGAGCTTTACCTGATCTGGGCGGCGCTCGAGGGCAAGCCCGGATACGAGAATGTGGCCGGGTTCATTGTCGAGAAAGGCGCGGCGGGCCTGAAGGTCGGTGAACGCGAGAAAAACATGGGGGATCAAGGCGTTCGAGACCGCGGAGTTGAAGCTGGATAATTTGGAAATCCCGGCGGAGAACCGTTTGGGCGGGGAGGCCGGATGCGATTTCAAGCGGTTTGCGGCCTTGTGCTGGGCGGCTCAGACGGCCATGGCCGCGGGCGTGGGCCGGGCGAGCTTCGAGTATGCGCGGGGCTATGCGAAGGAGCGGGTTGCGTTCGGCGAGCCGATCGCGCACCGGCAGGCCATCGCGTTCATGCTGGCGGAGATGTGCTGGGAGGTTGACGCGACTCGATTGCTTTCGTGGGAAGCGGCTTGGGAGCTGGATGTTAAGAAGCCGGACGCGTTCAAGGAAGCGTATCTGGCGAAGCTGTATGGGGATCAGCAGGTGGTGTGGATCACGGACTGCGGCTTGCAGATCCTGGGCGGGCATGGATATATCCGCGAGCATCCGGTTGAACTCTGGCTGAGAAACGGTCGAGGGTTCGCGGCGTTTGAAGGCATGGCCATAGTCTAAAGGTGCGCGGACAAGAGTGTCCGCGCCACGAATCGAAGAAGGCAGGAGGAAGAAAATGATAGAGTTTGAACTTCCGGATGGCATAAAGAACCTGAAGAAGATGCTCAACGGTCTGGCCGGCGGGATCATGCGCAAATGGGCGCGCTGGGCGGACGACAACGAGCACCAGCGGGTTGACGAGTGGACGAACCTGATGTGGAACGCCATGAAAGGGATGGGCACTTCGATGTTCGGCGCGAGCGGCAAGGAGAAGAAGCCGGGCGAGCAAAAGGAAGGCGAACCGAAGAAGATCGGGACCCGCAACATCCAGTTGGCGGTGACGGTTGAGGAACTGGGATGGGGCGATGCGGGGTTATACCTGGCCATGCCGTCGCCGGGCCTGGGCGGCGCCGCGGTCGCGGCCGCGGGCACACCCGAGCAAAGGGAACGGTTCTTGAAACGGTTCTCCGAAGGCAAGCCCAAGTGGGGCGCGATGGCCATTACCGAGCCGGGATGCGGGTCGGACAGCGCGGCCATCACCACCACCGCGGTAAGGGACGGCGATTCCTGGATTATTAACGGCGAGAAGATATTCGTGACCGCGGGCAAGGGCGCGGCCGAGGATTCCGAGGGCTTGGTGGTGGTTTGGGCCACGGTGGACAAGAAAGCCGGAAGGGCCGGGATCAAGTCGTTCATCGTTGACCATCATACCCCGGGCATGAAAGTGACCAAGCTCGAGCACAAATTGGGCATTCGCGCCTCGGACACCGCGGCGATCATTTTTGAAGACTGCCGGGTGCCGTTCAGCAATATCCTGGGCGATCCGGAGGTGAAGGCGGGATTCAAGGGCGTGATGGCGACCTTTGATGCGACCAGGCCGATGGTGGCGGGAAACGCGCTGGGCATCGCCCGGGCGTCGCTGGAAGAGGTGCAGCGGTTGTTAAAGGAAGCCGGAGTGGAGATGCGTTATGGGGTGGCGGCGAATAACCTGACCGCGCGGGAGAAGGATGTGATGATGATGGAAGCGCAACTCAAGGCTTCGCGGCTCTTGACCTGGAAGGCGTCGTGGATGGCGGATGCGGGCATTCACAATAATATGGAAGCGAGCGCGTGCAAGGCCAAAACCGGCAAGGCCATTACCTGGATCACCCAGAAGGCGGTTGAGTTGATGGGACCGCTCGGGTATTCGCGGAAACTATTGCTGGAGAAGTGGATGCGGGACGGCAAGATCAATGATATTTTCGAGGGGACCGGCCAGATCAACACCCTGATCGTGGCGCGGAGAATCCTGGACTACGGCCGGGACGAGTTAAAATAAGAGGCAAAGAAACTCTCAACGCCGGCGGGAAGGGCCAATATTCCCGCCGGCGTTTTTTTCCGGCATTGACTTGCGGCCCGGTTGAATCTAAAATTATGAAGCAATGGTGGAGCAAAAGGCCAAAGAGATCGAGTTGGGGCTGATCAGCGAGGAACTGGCGCGGGTGGAGGAAGTCCTTTACCAGGAGGCCCGGAGCGAGGCGCACCTGATTTTCGAGGTTTCGGACCATATCCTGAAAAGCGGCGGCAAGCGCTTCCGGCCGGCTTTGCTCCTGCTCTCCAGCCGGATGTGCAATTACCAAGCCCAAGATGTTGTTCACTACGCAGCCGCGATCGAATACGCGCACACCGCGACCTTGCTGCACGACGATGTGGTGGACGAGGCGCGGCTCCGGCGCGGGCGGCCGAGCGCGAATGCGCTCTGGGGCAACCAGGGCAGTGTGCTGGTGGGCGATTACCTTTTGTTCAAGGCCTTCAATATGATCATGCAGATGGGCAATTACCGCATCCTGGGACTGCTCAATGGCATCGCCCTCCAAATGGCCGAGGGCGAGGCTTTCCAACTCGCCCGCCGCGGCAAGATCGAAGTCAGCGAGTCGGAATATTTTTCCACCATCATTGACAAGACCGCATCCCTGATCAGCGCGGACTGCCAGATCGGCGCCATCCTGGGCGAGGCCAGCCGCAAGGATGAGGAAGCCCTGGCGGACTTTGGACTTAATGTCGGGATCGCGTTCCAGTTGGTGGATGACGCGCTCGATTACCGCAACCTCAAGCCGGTCTGGGGAAAGCAGCCGGGAAAAGATTTCCTCGAAGCCAAGGCCACCCTGCCCCTGATCCGGAGTTTCCGGCAGGCCAAAGAATCCGAGCGCGAGCGGCTGCGCGAGCTTTTTACGCGACCCGAGCTTGGGCAGGAACACTGCCGGGAGGCGCTGGAGCTGGTGGAGAAGCTGGGCGGGGTGGATTACACCATGGACAAAGCCCGGCAATATATTGAAACCGCTAAAAAGAATCTCGTTTCCTTCCCGGACTCCCCTTACAAGCTTTCCCTTGACGCGATGGCGAATTTCGTAGTAGAAAGAAACTACTGATTTTTTCAGGAGGGAAATGATGAGACGAAAAGTTTTTCAGGGAATGGTTTGCTTTCTTTTCATTTTTCTTTCTCTTCCCGGCATTGCCAAAGAGAAACTAGATTGGTTTATGAAACTTAACCCAACCTTGGTGCTCAGGTCGGAGCAGGGAAAAACCGTTAAAATCAAATGGGATTCGAAGGACAGCGGGATCAGAGCCTATGTGGAGGAAAAGCCGGGGTGGAACGCGCTGATCGTCTGGCTGGAACTGAGCAAGGAATTATCGCCCGCTCAGATGGGAAGCGCGGAGTTGGTGCCGGTCGGGATCGAACTGGACCTGCCCAAGAGCCTTCCCCATGTGCTGGCGTTCGGCAATGATGCTTTTGCGCCCCCCAAAGAAAGCCTGGTTCCGAGCCAGGGTCCGGTGGTTTTTTATAATGACAAGTTTGAAACGGCGCTGATCTCGCCGCTGGACCATTTCCTGGTCAGCATGATCGCGCCCGCGGAGAATGGCAGGTTTTGGATCGGGCTGGAAGGAGACTTGCAAAAGATTCCAGCCGGGTTCAAGCATCCGATCATAATTTATTTCGGGCAGGGGATTCGGAACAGTTTCCTGGGCTGGGGCGAATTGCTGCGCCAATGGCATGGACGGCAAATGATTGATCCGTATGCCGAGCCGGGCATTGCCTACCTGGGATACTGGACCGATAACGGCTCCTATTACTATTACAACACGGAGCGGGGCATGAACTACGAGCAGACCCTGCTGGCGGTGAAAGCGGACGCGGATAAACTGGGCGTGCCGTTCCAATATTTCCAGATGGACTCCTGGTGGTATTTCAAGAGTGGGCCGCAAAAAACCGGGATCGGCGTGCTGGACTGGGTGCGGAACCTGATGGGCGGGGGAGTGATCCGGTGGGAGGCTCGGCCGGACCTGTTGCCGGACGGCATGGCCGGTTTCCAGAAAAAGCTGGCTCTCCCTTTGATCGCGCATAACCGCTGGTATGACCAGAGCACGGACTACAAGAAAGAATATCAATTCGTTGACGGGGTTGGGGACCGGAACCCGGCGTTTCCGATTGAGGACCGGTTTTGGGAAATGATCATGGATAATGCGGTGAGCTATGGGGTCAAGGTCTATGAGCAGGATTGGCTGGTCACCCAGTGGGGCATGATCCCGTATTTGCGGGAGAATTTGGACGCGGGCGAGCAATGGCTTTCAGCCATGAGCGAGTCCGCGCGGAAACGGGGGTTGTACATCCAATATTGCATGGCGAATCCCGGTTTCTTCATGCAAGCGGTCAAATATCAGAATGTGAGCGAGGTGCGCTGCTCCGGGGATTATTTGGCCGGAGCACCCAAGCAATTCTACTGGGTTCCGTTCACCCAGACCAGCATGCTGGCCTGGGCCTGCGGCATTT
>CAIUDS010000747.1 GCA_903897985.1 uncultured delta proteobacterium | reverse complement strand
GGGCCATGGCGAGCGAAGCCGCCTCGTCGTGAGCCCCATCATCCAACCCGTAAAGAATATGGCTGTGAGTGTCAATCATTGGTTTTTAAGTCGTGCTTCAAATATTAGCCGAAAAAAACAAAAGATGGAAATCTCAACTCGCGCAGAGCGTCGAGTTTGTGGTGCAGGCTTCCAGCCTGCGCGTTCAAGGTGGCAGCAGGCAAGATGCCTGCGCCACAAGAGCCGCTATTTGTTAGGGTAATCCTTGCCCGTGATTTGTTTCCAGAGCTCGCGCGCGTCCCGCTGCGAGACCTTGTTGGCGGATAACTCGCCGGGCAAAATATTGGGGTCCTGCTTGAGCTCGTAGTCCAGGTCCTTGAGCGCCTCGCCCTTGTCTTCATAATATTTCCAAAAGAACCGGGCCTTGTAGCAATAATTATCAAGGTAGCGCGGCTCCTCTTTGATGGCATTATTGATATCGTCCACGGCTTCCTGCACATTCCAGCGCACGATCTCGACCACCACCTTGGGCACCCGCACCAGGATCTCCGACCAGAGTCGGCCGATGGCGCCATAATAATAAGTGGGATCGTGGTCCTGCACCCAGTCGGAATGTTTCTTGATGGAGAGGAACGCCGTGGCCTGGGCGATTTTGCCGGAGAATTCGAGACTCGCGGACTTGTTCACCGCCCACCAGTAATGATTGCCCGAGTCCTCCTTGAGCGCCAAGGATTTTTCGGCCGCGGCCACGCCTTTGCCATAAATGCCCTCCAGCATTTTATGCTGTTCCTTCGTGACCTTGGGCAGGCTGTCCCCGTAGTTCCAATAATAACGGGACAACTCGGTCAGGATCGCGGGGTTGTTCGGGTCCAGCTTGTCCGCCTTCTCGATCAGGTCCATGCATTGCTTGTAGAGCTGGGCGTTGGAGTCGGTGTGATCGAGCGCCCAGGCCTGGTCAATCAATTTTTGCGCCTCCGGGTTCTTGGAGACCGGCTTGGCCAGAGGCCCGGCAAAAGCCGAGGCCGACAGAAGCATCGCTGCCAGAAAGCCTCCAACCAAAACCGCCAAACCAAACTTTTTCATCTCTTTCCCTCCTGCGCTTAAGATTTATATTTTAGACCGCGCTGAAAAATTTTTGTGCCGTGACTGCGTTTGCGGAAAAACCGAAGCAATTTTACCGCCAATTTTTCGCGAAAGCAAAACCGTGACTGCCAGAGCTATTTCAAGGTCTTGGAAAGCTGAAGCAGTTTCGGATCCTCCGGCGCCAGTTCCAGGCCGAGCCGAAGATATTTTTTGCCCAAGTCCTTCAGGCCCATGTTGACGCCGATCTCAACCGCCAGGTTGTAATAGGCCGAACTGAAAAAGGCGGGCGTCAGGCTGTCCCGGTAGGATTTGACCGTGTCCTCGTAAAAGGGCTGCCAGTCCTCGGGCAGGCCCAGCCATTTTAACTGCTCCAGCCGGGCCATGATTTCCCGCGCGATCATTCCCTGGGCCTCGAGCCGCGGGTGGCAATGGTCAAAGAAAAGGTTGTCGCCCGGAATGCCCCCCGGGCTTTGCTCGTCGAAAATTTTTGCCAGGTCCAAAACCCAGGCTTTTTCCGAGCCCAGCTCCAAGACCGCCTCGTTAAATTCCGGCAAAGCCCGGACCTGCCAGGCGTCTTTTTCCAACGCGCTCGTGAACGCGGCTCGAGCGCCCTCGTAATCCCCCTGCTCAAAATCGCACCGGCCCAAAAGATACCAGTTCTCCGCGTATTCGCCGTCCAGCTTGACCAGGTTTTCCAGAACGGGTATCGCCTCGCGGCATTGGTTTTCCGAAACCAGGTTTTGGGCGCGGTCGAAATCCCCTTGCCACTTTTCTCGGTCCGGCCCGGCCAGGTCTTGGCGGTGAAGGGAGTGGTAGGGCGGGAAGTCCTTCAGGTTGGACGGCGCGGTGAGAAAGAGCAAAGGGACCTTTTGCTCGGAAGCGAGCCGGACCATTTGTTCAAGGTTATAGCGGAAATGTTCGAGCGCCTGAGCGCGCGTTTTCGGGTCCGCGCTCATCTTTTCCCATTTTACATCCGCGGAAAGCAGTCGCCTTTTTTGGACCGGATTGATCTTGAGCACGATGGTCTTGAGCAGACAGTAAATCTTGAAGCGCGAGAACTTTTGCTGGAGAAAAAGCGCGGTTTTGGAGGCGCCGTATTCGCGTTTTTCGAGGAACTCGTTCTGACCGGTCATGACGATGATCAGATCGGGCTGGTAATGGAGGACTTCCTTGAACACCCGCAGGATGCGGTAGCTGGCAAAGCCGAACGCGCCGAGGTTGATCACCTGGTAGGTGCGTCCGGGATCAAGCTGATTCAAGCCCAGCTTCAGGAAATACGCATAGGAACCCTGATCCCCGAACGGAAACCCGAGCGTGCTGGATTCGCCCAGCACGAAAATGCGCCGGGCGCCGGGAGCCTTTTCCTTGGGGAAGGCCGCCTGATTGAAATAGGGCCGCAGCCGAGGGTTGAGCGCCATCCAGGTTTCGCCTGTATATTGCGCTTCCACCAAGACCGGCACGCTCTCCTTGAAAGTCACATACGGGTCCGACTCGCACACCGGCCGCTGGAACTTGACGATCCAAAGAGATGCTTCCAGCAGCAGGATCAAGAGAACTCCCAATCCAAGCGCCAGCAGGTTTTTCTTCCAGCTTTTCATCCCCATCATCCTACCAGAAATTCGCCCGGCTCTCATCTGGCCCGATCCGGCTGGCGGCCCCGGCCGAAACTTGACTGCCGCGGATGGAACTGCTATTTTTTATATATAGAGGTGAACGCAAATGGCATTGCCGAAAGAGCTTTTAGAACAGTTGACTCCTGAGCAGGAGAAAGAGGTCCAGGATTTTGCCCAATTCTTGATCGAGAAGAAAGGCCGGGTCAAGGGTAAAAAGGTCGGCCAGAGTTGGGCGGGCGCCATGCGGAAATACCGCGACCAGTACACCTCCTTGGAGCTCCAGAAAAAAGCGCTGGAATGGCGAGGGGATTAGCCGCGTTCAATGTATCTGGTTGACACCAACATCTGGCTGGAAAGGATCCTTGATCAAAAGCGCTCTCAAGAGGTGGGCGATTTTCTGGCCCGGATCGAATCAGAGAAACTATTTATTACCGACTTTTCGTTTCATTCCATTGCCATCAGCCTTTTGAAGCACGGACTCGAGCAAGCCCTGTTGAATTTCGTGAAAGAATTGTTCGTTGACGCGAATGCCAATCTGGTCCATCTGGAGCCGGAAGATACAGCTCTCGTCCTCCAAATCCGAAAAGAGTTCGGCCTGGATTTTGATGACGCATACCAATACGCCGCCGCGGAAAAATATCAACTGGAACTGGTCAGCTTTGACGCGGATTTTAATAAGACCGCCAGAGGCAAAAAATTGCCCTCGGAAATCGCCTGAATTTTCCAGTAGAAAATGTCTGCAGAGGGTAAATTGAAAAAACACATCAATCGGCGGCAGGCGATCAAGAGTGCGGGGATTGCCGCGGGCGCGGTGGCGCTGGGAGCGGGTTTCCCGGCCATCCTCAAATCCGGGCCGGAAAAACTTAATTTCCTCTTCATCCTCACCGACGACCAGCGCTATGACGCGCTGTCCGCGGCTGGTCATCCGTTCCTCAAGACCCCCAACCTCGACTGGATCGCGCATACCGGCGCCCGCTTCACCAATGCTTTTGTTACTACCTCGCTCTGCAGCCCCAGTCGCGCCAGTTTCCTCACCGGATGCTACGCCCATAACCACGGCGTGCTCAACAACATAACGCCCTGGCAGGAAAGCAATGTCACTTTCCTCGAACTGCTCAAGCAAGCCGGCTACTACACCGGCTTCATCGGCAAATGGCACATGCCCGGCAAGGGCCTGCCCGATTTATATGGCCAGGGCAAGGTGGACGAGTTCATCTCGTTCACGGCCGTGGCCGGACAGGGGATCTACAACAATTGTCCCCTGTTCAAGAACGGGCAGCCTTTGGCCGCCCCGGGCTACATCAGCGAGGTTTTGAATGACCTGGCCGTCCAGTTCCTGCAGGCCGCCTCGGGCAAAAATTTCTGCCTCTACCTCGCGCACAAGGCCGCGCATGCGCCGTTCGCGCCGCCGCCCGCGTTCAAGGGGGCTTACCGCGACCAGGCCCTGCCGCTCCCGCCGGAATACCGCGAGCGCGGCCTGAACTTCCGGAACTCGTATATGCACACCGCCTCCGGCCTCTTGACCGGCAAGAGCATGGAACAGGAGATGAGGGCATATTACGAAACCCTGGCCGCGTTTGACAACAGCCTGGGCCGAGTGTTCGAGGAACTGGACCGGCAGAAAATTTTGGACCGGACGGTGATCGTCTTCGCGGGGGATAATGGATATATGTGGGGCGAGCACCGGATGATTGACAAACGCGTGGCCTACGAGGAATCCATGCGAATTCCGTTCCTCGTGCGTGCGCCCGGCATCCTGCCCTCGGCGGGCGCGAACATTGCCGAGATGGTTTTGAACATTGATCTCGCTCCCACCTTCCTCGAGCTGGCCGGCGCGCCCGTCCCGGATTCCATGCAGGGCATGAGCCTCAAGCCCCTGCTCACGGCCAAACCCTCAACCTGGCGCGAGAGCTTTCTCTATGAATATTTCTACGACCCGCCCTACCCGATCCCGGCCAACCTCGCGGTCCGAACCCGGGACAAAAAATATATCAGGTATGAGAATGGCAAATGGCCGGAGGAGTTGTTCGATCTTCAGAATGATCCTCGCGAACAAACCAACCTGGCCTCAAAACCGGAAGCGCAAAGCCAGAAACAGCAATTGGTCGCCGAACTGAAAAAGCTACTCAAAGAAACCGGCTATCCGGAGAACGAGGCGAGAGAAAAGTTCAAACTCGAATTATGAATTATGAGTTATGAATGATGAATTGAGCTTTGATTGCTTACATTTCTGATTGCTTCAATGACTTCTTTTTCGTCAACCGCTTCCATGCACTTCGCCTCCTTGCACTCCCGCCGCTCTTCATCCGCGCAAGGCGCGCATTCATGTTTTGCCGCGACCACTTTCACATGTTCCTGCGGGGGCGCCCAGACTTGAGGGTCAGTGGGGCCGAAGATGGCTACGGTTTTCACCCCGAGCGCCGCGGCGAGGTGGGTCGGGCCGGAGTCCATGCCGAGATAAAGTTTTGCCCGGCTCAAGAGGTCAGCGAGCCTAAGCAGGGGCAGGTCCGAGATCATCTGCACGCGGGCCTTGAGCCTTTCCGGGCAACGCTTCACGAACTCGAACACCATTGTTTTCTCGACCTCGCCGGTGATGATCCCGAGCTTTTGATCGGGCAGGGCCTTGGCCCCCATTTCCAAAATGCTAAAAAGTTTCGGCAGGGGAAGGGCCTTTTTGGAGGAACCGCTGCCCGGATGCACCACCAGGGTCAAAGACCCTGGACCCTCATTGGTTGTTTGGGCAGGAACCACTAACCGCGGCATAAAATTCCTGACCTCGATCCCCGCCTCGAGCACCGGCTGGGCCATGATTCTGGTGATGTGCTCCGATCCCGGTTTGGGCGGAAAGGCTTCTTTGAAAATAATGGCCTTGCCGGCCAGGCGCTCGAGATTTTTCTGATAGACCTCTGAACGCCTCCCCATCCAGCTCACGGCCAGGTCCGCCCCGGCAAACAATTCCCGGATGGCCGGGCCCGGCTCGAAATTATCGTTGAACAGGGCATGGAACCCGAGCGCGTCCGCGGGAACGGCCCGGTCAAAGAGTCCGCAATACTCGAGCAGCTTAAGCCGGTCGGAGCCCACGCCGATCAACTCGCCGGATTTTTCCCGCAGCGCCCGGAGCGCGGGCAGGGTCGCGATCAGGTCGCCCAAAGCGCCCGAATGAATTATGACGGCTTTTTTTATTTCCTGTTTCATTGCTTCTAGGTTCGCCTCGGGCTTGCGCCCTCTAGCTCTTCGACTAAAATAGATGTCATGCTGATTCTAATCACGAATGACGACGGGATCAATGCGCCGGGCATCCAGGCGCTGGCCGCGGAGCTGGAGAAGGAATTCTCGGTCGAGGTGGTTGCGCCGGACTCGGAGCGGAGCGCTTCCAGCCATTCCATCACGCTCAACCAGCCGCTCACCGCGGTGGAAGTCAAACCCGGCTGGCGCAAAGTCTCGGGCACCTCCGCGGACTGCGTCAACCTGGCGGTCAACAAGCTCCTCTGTCCAAGACCGGACCTGGTCATTTCCGGCATCAATCGCGGCGCCAACCTGGGCTGCGATATTTTTTATTCCGGGACCGTGGCCGGCGCGCGGGAAGCCGGCATCCTGGGAATTCCCGCCTTTGCCTTGTCGGTGGATTTTCGGTCCGACTCGCCTGACTCCTACCAGGATGCCGCGGAATTCGGACGCAAGTTCGCCCGGTACCTGCTTTCCCGCCGCAACCATGCCCGCATCATCTTCAACATCAACCTGCCCGGCCTGCCCAAGGAAAAAATTCAGGGCGCCCGGTTCACCCGCCAGGGCATTCGCGTCTATTCCTCCAAAGTCCGGGAGTTCCACGACCCCAAGGGCAACAAGTGCTACCAACTCGACGGCGCCGTGGCGGGCGGACAAAAGATCGAGGATTCCGACATCCTCGCGGTGGAGCAGGGCTACATTTCCATCACTCCCCTGGGAATGGATTTCACCGATTACGGCCTGCTCGCCGAGCTGAAAAAAGACGATCCGGAGGCCAGGCTCAAAGGTGATTGACTATTCGGACAAGCGCCGGCGCATGGTGCGGGAACAGATTGAAGCCCGGGGCGTGCGTGACCTGGCCGTGCTCAAGGCCATGGAAAAGGCGCCCCGGCATCTCTTTGTCCCGGAAGTCATGCTCGAGCAGGCCTATGAGGACTCGCCGCTCCCGATCGGATCCAAGCAGACCATCAGCCAGCCCTACACCGTGGCCTTCATGACCGAGGCGCTCGAACTCACCGGTAATGAGAAAGTCCTCGAAATCGGGACCGGGTCCGGTTATCAGACCGCGATCCTGGCCGAACTCTCAAAGGAAGTCTATTCCCTCGAGCGCATCCCGGAACTCGCCAAACTCGCCTCAAAGCGGCTCGCGGAACTCGGCTATAAAAATGTCCAGGTTCGCGCCGGCGACGGCACCCTGGGATGGCCCGAGGCCGCGCCGTTCGCCGCCATCATTGTAACCGCGGGCGCGCCCGAAATCCCGGAGCCGCTGCTCGAGCAGCTTGAGGACCGGGGCCGATTGGTGATCCCGGTGGGAGACAAATACTCGCAGACCATGATCCGCGTCCGCAAAAGAGGCCAGGAAACCGCGCGGGAATCGCTCGGCCCGTTCCGGTTCGTGGAATTGATCGGCGAGCACGGGCACCGGGAGTAGAAGACGGGATTCGGAATTCGGAGTTCGGAATTCGCAAATTCCCAATTCCGAATTCCCAATTCCGAATGCCGAATTCCCAATTCCGATCTTACCGGCTACCAAAAAAGCTCATTTCCGGTATCATTATCAAGAAGGACGCAGTGGCAGTGAGGATCGGTTTAACCAATAATTGTTTCGAGCAACGGTCAAGGACCAGGGCGCCGCTGCTTGCGCTCATGACTTTTGCGCTTTTCTGCGCATGCGTGGAAAAGAAGACCGGCAGTGAGATCCCGAACCCGCCGTCCGGGCAAAAGACGGGCGGCCAAAAAACAAAGCTGCAAACCGGCAAGGGGGTCTGGCACACGGTCGAGCCGGGCCAGACCCTCTGGCGCATCTGCAAGGCCTACGGCGTGGACATGGAAAAGGTGATCAAGGAAAACCAGATTGACGATCCCGCCGACATCACCGTGGGCGACAGGATTTTCATCCCGGGCGCGACCAAAGTTTTGCAGGTCGAGCCGGCCCCGCAACTGGCCTCCGCGCCAAAGACCGGTCCCAAAAATTCTGAAGACGGCAAGGACTTAAAGCTCGAGCCGCCGGACCGGTTCCCGCCGGAAAATAACTCCGGCTCCGGAAAATTGCGCTGGCCGGTGGAGGGCGGGACGATCTTCTCGAAGTTCGGAAGCCGGAACGGGCAATTCCATGAAGGCTGCGACATCTCCGCGCCCGAGGGGACCGCCATCTATGCCGCGGACGATGGCAAGGTGGTCTATAGCGGCGACCGCATCCGGGGATACGGCAACATGATCGTGATCAAACATGCCGGCAACCTGAGCACGGTCTATGCCCACAACCGCACGAACCTGGTCTCGGAAGGCGACTTTGTCCGCCGCGGCCAGAAGATCGCGGAGGTGGGCAAGACCGGCAACGCGACCGGGTGCCATCTTCATTTCGAGGTGCGGGTCGGCAAAGAAGCGGTGGACCCGCTTAAATATGTGGAGAAAGGCAAATGACGGAAGCAAAAGTTAATCCGCCGGAAACCCAAAAGCCGAGCCAGCTCAAATGGCTGATCCCGATCGGTCTGTTCGTCCTGTTCCTGGCCGGGATTATTTTCAGCTACCGCCAGAACCCGGGAGGGACCGCGCGGGAACTGCCCAATTTCAACCCGAACTTTGAAAACCGGAAAACCGGCGCCGCGCCCGAGTTCGAGGTGCTGGACCTGGAAGGCAAGAAAGTCCGCCTGAGCGACCTGCGGGGCAAGGCGGTGCTGGTCAATTTCTGGTCGGTGTCGTGCCCGGCCTGCCTGATCGAGTTGCGCAGCCTGGCCAGCCTTTCCGAGCAGCTCTCCAGCAAGCCCTTCGCGCTCGTGGCCATCACCAGCGACCGCATGAGCACGGTCAAGGAATTCCTGGATGAAACCAAGCTCAAGCTCCCGGCCTATTTTGACGATTCGGGGGAAGCCGCCATGCATTTCGGCGTGGTCTATCTTCCGGCCAGTTTCGTGATAGACCCCGAGGGCAAGCTGGTGGACTCCTTCACCGGCGCGGCCAAATGGGACGACCCTCAGATCATCACCTATTTCCAGAAATTGATCGAACTGTATCAGCCTAAAAAATCAGCCCCGTAACCACGAACGGCGTCGGGATAAAGGTAAGGATAAAGACCACGAGGGCCAAGTCCGCGACCAGGCGGCGGGGGAGATCGAGTTGGATGCCGGGATCGAGCGGCGGCGGATGCTTGACTCCCCGTGGCCCCATCAGCGCCAGGGTGAAGAGCGCGAAGAACGCCCATCCGAACCAGAAGAGTATGCCCATGACCAGGAGCAGTCCGATCACCGCCCACGAAAGATAATGCGTTTTCTCGCCCAGCCGCGCGTAGGCGATATGGCCGCCGTCCAGTTGCCCGATCGGCAACAGATTGAGCATGGTCACGAACATGCCCACCCAGGCCGCGTCCAGGATCGGGCTTTGGATCACCGCGGCCGGGTCGGCCATGGGCAGCCATTTCGCCATGGCCAGGTAAAAAAGAATGTTCGGGCTGAACAAAATCATGCTCTCATTCTCTTCATAGGGGATGATCTTCGCGGTCTTGAGCCCGATATAAAGCGCGAACAGGCTGACCACAAAACCCGCGAGCGGGCCCGCGGCGCCGATGTCCAAGAGCGCCTTGCGGTCCCGGATCTTGCCCTTCATGAAAATCACCGCGCCGAAGGTCCCGACCAGGTTGGGCGCCGGGATGAAATAGGGCAGGCTGGAGGCGACCCGGTGGTGGCGCGAGAAGAAATAATGGCCCAGTTCGTGCGAGAGCAGGATCACCATCAGGGTGATGGAGAAGGGCAGGCCGTCCAGCCACCACTCCGGGTTATATTTCAGGAAAATCCAGAACTTGTGGATGTCCGCGTCATAATGGGCCATATAAGCCCCGAAAAACATGGTCGAGCCGACGGTCAGGAGGAACAGGATCAGGTTCAGCCACGGGAACTTAAACGGCTCCTCCGGTGGTCCAAAAGGACCATAGGAATAGGTCGGCGGGCTGTAATAGGGCGGGGTTAGGCCCTGGTTTTGATCAGTCGGTTCGCTCATTTGCTTTTAGATGTTAGCACGAGATATGGGGCCTACCAACTGATTTCGTCGCCTTTGCCGGGCCGAGGCGCGGACAGCTTTCCCTGATCCCCGGTTAATTACCGGTTGCCGAGGCCCGGGGTGTAGCGTCACCCCTTGTGGGTGACTAGTCAGGCATCAAGCCTGACGCTACAACGGATCGGATTTGCAAATACCTTCTGATTAACCGGGGATCAGGAACGGCTTTTGACTAATCACCACATACGCGGATAAAATAGTAAATTAAGAACAAGGAGGCGGACCATGAAGGAATATTCCAAACAAGGCGAGCGCGAAGTGATTCTGGAGCGGAAGCAGGCCATTCTTCTGTTTGCCGGCGGAGTGATCGCCCTGGTGTTGGTCTTCGTTCTGGGCGCGCTGTTTGGAAAGAACCTGGCCAACCGCAAGCTGGCCCAGGAAAAAGCCCAAAATGCCCAACATGCGGTTTCTTCGCAGGAACCCCGGGCGATCCTGGGAACCACGGTCGAGCCTCTGACTGGAAGCACGACCATGCAGATCACCAAGGCCCCCGGGGGAGAGGGCGCCAAGATCATGCAGAAGATCAAGGAACAGCAGCCGCCCGCGCAAATGACCAGCCCTGCCAAGGGCGCAACCGCGAAACCCAAAACCGAGGCCGTGCCTCCGGCCACCGCAGGATCCAAGCCAACGGTGGCAACACCCGCTCCAACCAAGCCCGCAACTCCGCCCGCGGCCGCAGCCGCTCCCACCAAGTCCGCAACCGGCGCCAAGGCCGCGGAAACAAACAAGACCGTTGCGCCGGCTCCGGCCAAGCCCGCGGGTAATTACGCGCTCCAGATTGCGAGCTTCCCGGACAAAGTGAGCGCGGATGATCTGGTCAAGAAACTCAAGGCCAATAAATGGGACGCCCACTCGACTCCGACCGATATTCCAGGCAAAGGCATTTATTACCGGGTTTATGTCGGTCATTATGAGACCAAGGATCAGGCGGGCAAGGCGCTCTTGATTTTCAAGTCCAAGGAAGCGGAGCACAAGGACGCTTTTGTGAGGAAGCTGGAATAAATGAAGGCATTGGTATTAAGCGGCGGCCGGGGCACGCGGCTCCGGCCCATCACCCATACCCGGGCCAAGCAGTTGATCCCGGTGGCGAACCAGCCCGTGCTGTTCTACGGGCTGAAGGCGATTGCCGAGGCCGGGATCAAAGAGGTCGGGATCGTGGTGGGGGAGACCCATGAGGAAATCGAATCGGCCGTGGGAAACGGAAAAAAGTTCGGACTCCAGGTCAGTTACATCCAGCAGGCCGAGCCGCTGGGACTTGCTCATGCGGTGTTGATCAGCAAAAAGTTTCTGGGCAACGAGCCCTTTGTCATGTATCTCGGAGACAATCTGCTCAAGAGCGGGATCAAAAAATTCGTCGAGCAGTTCAACAAGGAAAAAGCCCATGCCGGCATTTTGCTCGCGCGCGTGAAGAACCCCAGCTCGTTCGGAGTGGCCGAGCTCAAGGGCGACCGGGTGAAGCGGCTGGTCGAGAAGCCGAAAAAACCCAAGAGCGATCTGGCCCTGGTCGGGGTTTATATTTTCGACCAGACCATCCACACGGCCGTGCGCGCGATCAAGCCCAGCTCCCGGGGCGAACTCGAAATCACCGACGCCATCCAGTGGCTGATAGACCACGGCAAAAAGGTCCGCTTTTCCGTGGTGGACGGCTGGTGGAAAGACACGGGCAAGGTCGAGGATTTGCTGGAGGCGAACCGGATGATCCTGGACGAGCTCGAGCCGAAGGTTCTGGGCAAGGTGGACGCCTCGAGCAAAATCGAATTCCGGGTGAGGATCGAAAAAGGCGCAGTGGTCAAGAACAGCCGCATCCTGGGCCCGGCCGTGATCGGAGCGGGGACCCTGATCGAGAATTCCTATATCGGCCCGTTCACCGCCATCGCGGAAAACTGCAAGGTCAAAAACGCCGAAATCGAGCACAGCATCATCATGGCCGAGAGCCGTATTGAAAACATCAGCCGGCGCCTCTCCGACAGCCTGGTCGGACGCAACACCAGGATCTCATGCTCGAAACAAAAACCCGGGGCCTTGCGCCTGATCATCGGTGACAGCTCGGAAGTGGAACTGGTTTGAGGAGGATACATGCTGACGAAATTAACCATAAAAAATTTTAAAAAATTTGGCACGGCTAAGGTTGAAATCGAGCTAGCCAATCCGGTGGTTTTTATCGGGCCGAATAATTCCGGAAAAACCACGGCGCTGCAGGCATTAGCCTTATGGGAGCTGGGGTTACGCAAATGGATTGAAAAAAGAGTCGGGACAAATATACCAAAGAAAAAAGCCGGAGTAGTGATTAGCAGGCAAGAAATCGTTTTCATTCCCGTCCCGGATGCAAAAGCATTGTGGAAGAGTCTTCGAGTTCGGGAAGCAATCCGATCAGGAGGAAAAACCAAAACCAAAAATATTTTAATTGCAATTAAAGTGGAAGGAGTCAGCAAAGGGAAAGCCTGGGAGTTTGCATTGCAGTTTGATTATGCCAATGAAGAGACTGTTTACTGCAAGCCGAGCAAGGAAGGACCGGAGGTGAATACCCGGAGACTGGAAGTGCCGGAAGAATTATTAAGCTTTCGAGCGGCTTTCTTGCAGCCTATGTCGGGCTTGTTGGCTAATGAAGCCCGGCTGGATCCAGGAGCCATCAATGTTAGGATCGGGGAGGGGCGAACCGCGGAAGTTATTAGAAATATTTGCGATAAAGTTGCAAAAGATAATCCCGAAAAATGGCGGATTCTGGTTGCGAAAATGAAAAATTTATTTGGAGTTGAAATCA
Source organism: uncultured delta proteobacterium (assembly GCA_903897985.1). Taxonomy (GTDB): domain Bacteria; phylum RBG-13-61-14; class RBG-13-61-14; order RBG-13-61-14; family DRUE01; genus CAIYYW01. The sequence continues at coordinate 386 of CAIUDS010000747.1, read as the reverse complement.
AGCCCCCGGTATATATCCCTCAGCGCGGAGAACTGAGTATGGGATATAAAGAGCCGCATCCCTTCAAATTTGATTTGGACTTATCTGCCGCAGGTCGCGGCTTGCATCAAACCTTGCTGCTTCTGGCTTTTATGTATGCCCATCCCGAATCAGTCCTGCTAATAGATGAGCCGGACGCTCATTTGGAGATTTTGAGGCAAAGACAAATTTATCAACTATTAACCGAAGTTGGTAGAGAGCAAGAGAGCCAGATTATTATTGCAAGTCATTCCGAAATTGTTTTACAAGAAGCCGCGGATCGAGATACCGTAGTTGCTTTTGTCGGAAAACCGCACCGGATTGATGATCGCGGAAGCCAACTCTCAAAATCCTTAAAAGAAATCGGC
>CAIUDS010000746.1 GCA_903897985.1 uncultured delta proteobacterium | reverse complement strand
TGGTGGAGGACAGGGGGGTGAATTTCACGCCGTCGTCAATGATGATGAAGGGGTTTTCGTTGCGGCCGAAGTCGGAGCCGCGGTATTTGATGACGAGGAGGAGCCGGGTGGCGATGCGGTTCTGGATCCTCTGCTCAAGGTTGATCATGCAGTCGGCCATGTAATGGAGGAACTCGTAGTGGCCGGTGGAGTGGCTGTCCTCGTACATTTTGGCGGTGAGGATGGAGGTTACGCCGAGTTTGGAGAGCCAATCGTGGAGGGCGTAGAGTTCGTCCTGCTCGCGATAGGGGTCGCGGTAGACGCGCATGAGCACATCCAGGGCATCGAAGACCACGCGTTTGGCCTTCATCCGCCGGGTCTTGTCGGCGATGATGGAGAGGAGTCCGGAGAGGTTGAAGTCTCCGGCATTCACGGCCTCCCGGGTCAGGTGGGCCTCGAAGATGAAGAGCTTGCCGGAGCGCTCGAGCGCGGCCAGGTCCCAGCCCAGGGTGGCGGCGTTCGCCCGCACCATGTCCGCTTGCTCCTCAAAGGTCACGAAAATCCCCGGCTCGCCCATCAGCGCGCCGCGGTAGAGGAACTCAAGGGCCAGCACGCTCTTGCCCGTTCCGGGACCGCCGCACAGGAGCGTGGCCCGGCCCGCGGGCAGGCCCCCCTTCAACACCGTGTCCAGACCGTGGACTCCGGTGGCGACCTTTTTAAGCGGAGTGGCAGCGACGGCGCCCTTCCCGATCAATCGCTTTTGCCGATTTTCGGACACTTGGATCCTCCTTTCGCCTAAGCTTCACGCCCGGAGGCGTGAACGATCATGGCGGTAACCATATTAGTAGAATTATTTAGCATAACTCCTTTATCGTGTCAATGCCTAACCCCGTTCCAAAATCCGCGATGGGTTTTTGGGGAGGAGCATAAGAGGGGCAAGGGGGCAGTTGAAAGTGATCAGGGCGCGGACTTGGAGACAGAAAAAGCCGGCCGGGAGCGCTGCCCGGACCGGGCAGATGGCGCCGGCAGAGGCCCGAGAGCTTGAGCCCGATAACAAACTCGCCGAACAAGGCGAGGCCGGCATGCGCGGTGATCGAATCCCGGGTGGTATCCAACTTGAAAGGAAGAATCGTTTGCCCTATCATATTTTCACCTCGAAGGTTTCGCCCCCACAAAAGAAATTAGCGCGAGCAGATAGAAAACAAAGCCCACCCAGAACGCGGCGGAAATGCTTGAATTCAAAGATATTACCACTGCGGCCACGGAAGCGCAGACGGAGGATGCGCCATTGATTCCCCAAAGCCAGGACATGAGTTCGGGGGAACGGCCTGCGGCCGCTTTCATCCCGAGCGGGAAGGCCATGCCCATGAATATTCCCATGGGGAAAAGCATCAGGACCGCGGCCGCGATCCGGACCGGGGTGGCCGAAGCGCGGAACATACTGATCGCCTGGGGCGTGGCGATCCCGAAAATAACCAGGGCCAGGAGCAGGCCGCTGATCCGGATCAGCCCCGAGGTTCTCAGGCCGGAAACCTCGACTTTTGCGGTCAGATAGCTGCCAATTCCGCTGGAGAGGAGCAGGGAAAACAGGACCACGGATAAACCATAGACGGGATGGCCGAGAAAAATGATCAGCCTTTGCATCTGGGAGATTTCTATGAACATGAACCCAAACCCGATCGCGACAAAGAAAACCAGCAGGTTGAGCGCCCCTTGAAGGGGCTTTTTCCCGGCGCGCATCAACAGCGGGACCAGGATGCAGAGGAAAGTCAGAACCATGGTGATCGCCAACAACAGTCCCAAGATGAACACCGCGATCAAGGGGCCGCCTCCGGAATACTTGATCACCTCCGACCACATATGGGGACGGAAGATGTCGCGGGTCCGAAGCACATAGAAAAAGAACGGGCTGTTGTCGGTGGGCGCGGTGAGGTTGATCGGAAGCTTTTCATTGGCCGCGTCCAGGCCCTGGCCGGAGATGATCTCGGAAAACTCGGGCCGGAGCGAGAACCCCGGGGTATAGACCACCTCGAATTGCATTTGCCGGGCCACGGATTCCAGCTTCCAAATGTCATCCTCTGAAAACGGCTCATTGCTGACCAGCATGGTCGCGTCCCCGCCCGGCTGGTCCGGGAACAGCCGCGCCTTATACATATGCCTCACGATCATGATGTGCTTGGCCGGATCGGTCTTTCCCATTCCCAGCAAAGCGGCCCGGGCCAGGGCCAGGCCCCGGTAGATCGCGACCGGCGTGTCGTCCGGACTCCACCAGTAGGAATACGAAAACACCCCGCCGGGTGTCAGGTGGTTGAGAAAATCCTCCCAGGCTTCCACGGTATAGAGCGAGGACTCGGAAAGGATAAAAGCCCCGGCTGCGCTCGCGGCCCAGGTGTCAATCAGGGAAATCTCGATGATGTCGAACTTGTCCTTCGATCTCGCCACATAGCTCCGGGCCTCGTCATTGACCATCGAGACCCCGGGCCGGCGGTCCAGATGCCCGGAGAAATCCCCGAACTTCTGGTTGACCGCGTCAATGATGTTCGAGTTGATCTCGACCGCGGTGACCGATTTCTGGCCGAAGGCCAAGGCGGAAAGGATGTCCCGGCCGCCGCCCGCGCCGATCACCAGCACCCGGGCGTTGGAACGGAGGTAGTGGGCCAGGTTGGTCAGGTCGTATTTCAGATGCGCGAGCTCGCTCAAGTCGCCGTTGAAATGAGTGATCGGAGTCATGGCCATGCCGTCAATGAAGAGGAAAACCTGCCGCACTTTCCGGTCGAGGGGGTAGAGGTCGCTCAAGCCCCAGCCGAAGGGCTTGGACGGGACATTGGGGTCGTGCGTGATCTGGATATAGGAATAGGAATTCCATTTTTGGTAGATCGGTTTGTCCTTGACCTTTTTTCCCTTCACCCAGAGCAGGCTCAAGAGCGGCTTCTGCTGACGAGTCCGCTCGGTGCTCACGCCGGAAAACGCCGCGAGCAAAACCACCAGAGCCAGCGCCGCCCGCGAAAGTTGGCGATGGTTTTCGCCGGCGAGGAAGCACAACGATCCCAGTGCGGCGATCGCGGCCACCACCACCATGGCGGTGGGGCCGTCGGTTATTTGCAGGAGATAGACGAGCGGGATGCAACCGGCCGCGGCGCCGGCCAGGTCCGCGGCGTAGAGTTTGCTGACCTGGCTGGGGAAGCGGGTAAGGGCGAGACAGACGCAGATGCCGCTGAACACGAACGGAAGCGACCCGGCCAGATAGGTGAGCGGGAACAGGATGAAGATGGACACCGACCTGACCAGGGGGAGGTCGAGG
>CAIUDS010000745.1 GCA_903897985.1 uncultured delta proteobacterium | reverse complement strand
GTGATTTTTTTCACGCCCTCGGGCAGTTTTTCCGGCGGGATCACGATGTCCTCGATGAAACGGACCAGGCCGGACCCGAGCCGATAGAGAATGGGGCTGGCGGCTTTGCGTACGCGCCAGAGTTCATCCGCTTCCTTTTCCGTTTGCGCGACCACCGAGCGGTAGCCAAGTTGATCCTTGTCCACAATGGTCGCGCAGGCCGACCGAATCTTTTCACGCGCCGCTTCCGCGGTCTCGCCGTTAAACTCGATCAGGAGCATATCCTCGGCCTGCTCGTCCAGCAGCGGCCGCAGTTCCGGATAGTGCTTGTGCACGAGTCCGATGAAATTTTTATCCATGATCTCGATCGCCGCGGGATTGAGTTCGCGCAGGATTTGCGTGGCAACGGTCGCGAGGTTCAAGTCCGAGAAATAGATCAGGCCGGAGGCGCGGGCTTGAGGGATTTTTTCGAGCCGGAGCCAGGCGCGGAGGATGAGGGCAAGGGTGCCCTCGGAGCCGGACAGGAGTTTGGCGAAATCTATGGAGCCGTCACTGATTGCGGGCCAGATCAAATAGCCGCTCGCGTTTTTCACCTTGGGCCGGTCCTGTTCGAGTTCAGCTTTGCGCGCCTTGAACAGTTCGCGGATTTCTTTTTCGATCCTTTTTGGCCACTCGGATTTCTGATCGGCGATTTCAAAAAGGTCTTTGCCGAGCCGGGCTTGGGAGCCATCGGCCAGGATGACTTCGAGTTCCTCGATATAATTCTGGGTGGCGCCGTAGAAAAGGGAATGGCCGCCGCTGGAATTGTTCGCGATCATTCCGCCGATGGTGCAGTAGTCGCCGGAACTCGGGTCGGGCGGGAAGAAGAGTCCATGCGGGGCGAGCGCCCGGTTCAAGTCCGCGAAGATAACTCCCGGCTCGACCAGGACTTTCTTCTGCTCCGGGACGATTTCCAGAATCCGGTTGAAATGACGGGTGAAGCTGACCGCGATCCCGCTGCCCAGGGCCTGTCCGGCCACCGCGCTTCCGGCGCCGCGCGCGGTGACGGGGATTTTTTCCGCGGCTGCGAACGCGACGATTTGCGCGACATCGTGGTCGTCCTTGGGAAAGACCGCGGCTTGCGGCTGAATCCGGTAAAGGCAAGCCGCGCTGGCGAAGATCTCGCGGTAAAAAATGTCGGTCCGGAGTTCGCCTTTCAAATTCCGGGCGAGCCTGGAGAATTTATGATCCATTTTACAGCTCTGATTCTAGCATTTAATGGGAACGATTTGAACCCGCGAAACTTAACCTGGAATGCGAGAGAAAGGACGGCGCGGGGAGAATTGGAGTTCTTAAGAGAACAGGAGCGTCCGGGCGATGCGGAAGAGGGTCTTGAGCATCTCGGGCCGGAGGATGCGGAGGACATATTTGGAGAAAAATTTTCGAGGATCGCGCCAGAGCGACCGGAAGGAAATATACCAATAAGTTTTTTGGGAGAGCCGCCGGAGCAGTTCGGGGTTGAACTCGGGAGTGGTGATGCCGGCGGTCAGATAATCCTCATGGTACAAGTCTTCCTGCTTAAACAAACCCTTGGCAACCGCTTCCTCGTAAAGCTCCGTGCCGGGCAGGGGGTTAAACAGGAAAATATAAGCCTTATCCAGCGCGACCGCCTTGCGGGCGTAGTCAAGCGTGTTCTTGATATTACGGAGGGTTTCCCCGGGAAAGCCGATGATGAAAAAAGCGTGCGTGTCAATTCCGTGGTCGCGGACTTTTCGGGTGGTGTCCACGGCTTTTTTCAGATCCAGGGGCTTCTTAATGATGTTGTCCAAAACATCCTGATCCCCGCTTTCAAAGGCCAGGATCACCTCATAGCATCCGCTCGCTTTCATCAAATCCAGCAGTTCCTCGTCCTCCAGCGCCTTGACCAGGACCCCATTGGGCATGTTCCAGTGCAGATTGAACTTGCGTTCGAGCATGCCCCGGAAAATCCGCTTGGCGCGCTCCGGATTCGCCAGCAGATTGTCATCCTCGAATTTGAGCTCCTCCACCCCGAACCGGTTGATCAGTTCTTCCATTTCCGCCAGCACATTTTCCACCGAGCGGAACCGGGTGCGCCTTCCCCAATAGTGGCAGGACGAGCAAAACCGGCAGCGGAACGGGCATCCGCGCGAGGTTGCGAAGGAGATGTTGCGCGGACTCTTGGAGAAGAACATGAACGGGATGTTGATCTCGAAATATTTTTCAATGGGCAGCAGGTCGCGCGCCGGAAAGGGCAGGGTGTCCAGGTTTTCGATGTATCTGGTCTTGGGATTTATCCGGACATTCCCGTTGTCGCGCCAGGCGATCCCGTCAACCCCCTCGGGGGGCTTGCCCGCCGCGAGAGCGTGCAATAATTGAGGGAAGCTTTCCTCCGCCTCGCCGATGACGATGTAATCCAGGCCGGGAGCGCGCCTTAAGCTGTCCTCGGGGAGGAAGCTCGGATGCGTGCCGCCGGTGACGGTAATCACCTCGGGGAAGGTCTGCTTGATGCGCTGGACCAGTCGGGCCACGATGGGGAACTGGGCTGAAAACATGCAGGTCAGGCCCACTACTTGGGGACCAAAGCGCTCGATCTGTTTGAGGATTTGTTCGGTGGAAAGTCCATATTCAAAAAAATACTTGCTTTCCCATCTTTCCTGATCGTAGCCTTCCGTTGCCGCGTCCAAAAGTTTTACCTCATATTGCTCCCGCAAGACCGCGCCGAGGGAGGAAATGCCCATGGGCACGCAGGACACCTTGTCATAGAGCGCGGCGACGCGCCGGGGCGGATAAATCAGCATCACGCGGTCAATCTTTCGGGACTTGAGCATCGGGGCTTAAAATACCATATTTTGCGGCGGGTTTAAACCCTGGTCCGGGTGGCTTCGCCTTTATCCAGCGGGCGATGGTTATTTTCTGAAGAAGTTCAGGGTAAAAGTCCGGATCGCCCGAGGGATGGCGCCGAAGTTTCTGCGGTTCAGGACCCGCTTGAGATATTTTCCGAAGAGTATTCGCGGGTTCCAGAACAGCAGGTAGAAGTTCTGGAGGATGGCGTAACTGTATTGCCAGCGCCGGATCAATTGGGGGTTGAACTGGTCGGTGGTGATGGACCCGATGGCGTAGTTGGCGGTAAAGGTTTTTTCCGGATCGTAAATTCCCTTGGCCACGCATTCCGCATAGAGCTCGCTCCCGGGCAGGGGGTGAAGGCGAAGAAATAAGGCTTGTCCAGCCGGTATTTATTGGCCAGCCGGAAGGAGTTTTTTATTTGCTGTCGGGTCTCGCCCGGAAAACCGATGATGAAATAGGCATGGATGTCAATATCGTGGCCGCGGAGGTTTTTAACCGCCTCGCCGGCGCGGGAGAGGTCCAGCGGTTTGTGAATGATATTGTCGAGCACCTCCTGGTCGCCGCTTTCAAACGCCAGGGTCACCTCGAAGCATCCGCTCTCCTTCATCAGCTTCACCAGTTCCTCAAG
>CAIUDS010000744.1 GCA_903897985.1 uncultured delta proteobacterium | reverse complement strand
GCTTGGCCTACTGGCTGTTGGGCGAGGGCAGGGGATTTTTGCCGGAGTTGGTCAAGGCGCTGGGGGAGTTAAAAGATAATGTAAAGACCTGCTCGCAGTGCGGGGACTTTTCGGTTTCCGATCCCTGTCCGATCTGCGCGGACCCGGGCCGCGAGGAGTCGGCGCTGATGGTGGTGGAAGACGGAAAAGCGCTGAAAGTGATCGAAAGAACCAAAAGCTTCAAAGGCAAATACCATACCCTCGGCGGCTTGCTCTCTCCCCGGTTCGGGTTCGGGCCGGAGAAACTTCGGATCGGCGAGTTGCTGAATCGAATCGAGGCCGGGCCGGTGAAAGAAGTCATCATCGCGCTGAGTTCCAGTCAGGAAGGCGAAGCCACCACGGCGTTTTTGCTTCAGAAATTATCCGGCCTTGGCGTGAAGATTACCCGGCTGGCCCGGGGGGTTCCGGTCGCGGCCAACCTGGAATACCTTGACCAGGAAAGTCTGAAACTGGCGATCGAGGGCAGGAAAGAAGTTTGAGCGCAGATCCCGCGAGGACGCGGGATGCCTGCGGCCCTTCAGGACTTGGCTTTATCCGCGGCTTTGAAAATCTGTTCGAGCCTTCCCGGCGCTTTCTTCCCCAGGCAGGAGTAAATCTGCTCGGGCGAGAAGTTTTCGGCGAGGAAAGCCCCGATGTCAATCCGGGTGGCCCAGCAGGTTATGATCCTCCCACAGAAAGGCTCGCCGCACCCGCGGCAATATTTGAACGGAACCTCTCCCCCTAGTTTGAGGCAGCGGATTTCCCCAAGGTCGTATTGCTCAAGAGCCATAAGCCCAAAAACTCTTTGCGCCTTTGCGGTTAAGATCCGGTTTCTCAGGCCGCCGTAAGAATTTTCTCGATCTGTTTCTCGATTTTTTTCTCGTCGGTATTCTGGACCAGGCTCAATTCCTTGACCAGGAGGCTGCGCGCGGTGTCCAGGACCTTTTTCTCGCCGAAGCTTAAATCCTTGCCCAGTTTAAGCAGGTACAACTCCCGCAACACCTCCGCGATCACATAAATCGAGCCGGTCCGAATTTTTTCCATGTATTCGCGTTGGCGGCGGTTCCAGGTTTGCGGGATGGCTTTGGCGTTTTTCTTCTCTCTGAGGATATTGATCACCCTGGGCACTTCCTTGACCGAAATCAGCGACCGCATCCCCACAACATTGGCGTTGTCCTGCGGAATCATGATGGTCATGTCCGAATCCATCAGCCGCAGCACATAGAAACTCCGGGGCAATCCTGAAATTTCCCGCGTTTCTATTTTCTCCACAACTCCCACCCCATAGGCCGGATATACCGCAGTATCCCCGATTTTAAACATGCCGTTTGCTCCTTTGGTCAGGTTTCTGCTGGGTAAGAGATGCATAAGAAAAGCGCGCTGAAGCCAAAACCTGCAAGATTCTCCAGCTTTCCCCTCATTTTTTTCCTTTATTTTTCAATAAGTTTATAATCTAATCCTGCGCTGCTTCTGATTCCGCGTGAGACTTTTGGGGAGGGCCGCATCTACCGCTTCAGCATAAGGATTGTAACCCATTTAGGGGCGATTGTCAAGAAACAAAGGGAACTGCTTTTTCTCGCCGCCCTCATCAGGACCGAAACTGAAAATGCCCTATTGCCGTGGAAATGGGCGGGTAAAAGCGTCTGTTTTCTATTTGAGTGCTTTGACTTTTTCCATGATCTTTGGCCGGGCCTGCTCGAAGATGGGCATTCCGAATTCGAGCGGCCAGGTGCGGTCTTCAAACTTTCGGCTCAAGACCTGTTTGAGGAATCGCCCCTCGAAATCCGCGATCCGGTGGCCGTAAATATGATAGGAGTCCGACTCGTCCACATACCTGCCCAGGCTGACCTTGAACGAGGCTTTGGCCTCGACCAGTTCCGCGACCTTTTGCATCAGGAAAATAAGGGCAAAGCAGTTCATGAGCGATGGAGAAGGCCAGGCGCACGAGCATACCGGAGCTGTACGTTTTGACCGGCTGGTCTATGAAGTCGCCGATGTCGGCGAAGGCTACGATCGCCTGGTAACGACTGTCGATACTGGCTTTCGAGAGGCCGAGGATGGCGCCCTGAATGTAGATATTTTCGCGGCCGGTGAACTGGGG
>CAIUDS010000743.1 GCA_903897985.1 uncultured delta proteobacterium | reverse complement strand
GCTGGAACCCGATTTCGATCAGCGGCTACCACATCCGCGAGGCCGGCTCGACCGCGGCGCAGGAACTGGCTTTCACCTTGCGCGACGGCATGGAATATGTTCAGGCCGGGATTGACCGCGGGCTCCCGGTTGACAAGTTCGCGCCGCGGCTGAGTTTCTTCTTCAACGCGCACAACGATTTCTTCGAGGAGATCGCCAAATACCGGGCGGCGCGGCGCATCTGGGCGAAGGTGATGCGGGACCGCTATGGCGCGAAAAATATCGAGAGCCTGCGGCTCCGGTTCCATACCCAGACCGCGGGCTGCTCGCTCACGGGCCAGCAGCCCTATAACAATGTGGTGCGGGTGGCGCTGCAGGCGCTCGCCGCGGTCATGGGCGGCACCCAGAGCCTGCACACCAATTCGCTGGACGAGACTTTTGCGCTTCCCACGGAGGAAGCCGTGACCATCGCGTTGCGGACCCAGCAGATCATTGCGGAGGAAAGCGGCGTCGCGAACACCATTGATCCGCTGGGCGGGTCGTATTTCGTGGAATGGCTCACGAACAAGATCGAGGCCGAGGCCTGGAAATACATCGAGATTATTGACCGGATGGGCGGCATGATCGAGGCGATCAAGCTCGGGTTCCCCCAGCGCGAGATCGCGGACGCGGCCTACCGCTACCAGAAGCAGGTTGACCGCGGGGAGAAAACCATTGTGGGCGTGAACAAATATTGCGTCGAGGGCCAGGCGCCCATCCCGCTCTTGCGCATAAACCCCAAAGTGGAAAGGGACCAGGTGGCCGGCCTGAACAAGGTGAGAAAAGCGCGCGATAATGCGGCGGTGAAGAAGGCGCTCGCGCACCTCGAAAAAGCCGCGCAGGGGAAAGAAAACCTGGTGCCCCTGATCCTGACCGCGGTCAAGGCCTATGCCTCGGTCGGCGAAATCTGCGATGCGCTGCGCGCCGTGTTCGGAGAATATGATGAAGTGGCGGGGTTTTAAAGAAAGGCTGAACGCGGCTTCACCCGGAGGGGCGGCGCGCCGCTTCTTCCTGCTCGGCCTGATCCTTTTCTTCGCGGCCTGTGGTCGCGACCATCACCAGGGCGGAAGTTTTTGCCTCGACCTTGACGGCGACGGCCGCGGCCAAAACTGCGCGCTCGAGCCCGATTGCAACGACCTCAACCCTTCAGTCTGGACGCATTGTCATGCCCCCCAATGCCTCGACCTTGACGGCGACGGCTATGGGCTCGGGTGTGCCTTGGGCCCGGACTGCAACGACGGCGACACTACCATCTACGCCGGGGCTCGGGAAATCTACGGCGACGGCATAGACCAGGACTGCGACGGCCGCGATCCGGACCAATTCGTGATTGACCCGCATCTGCAACTTGGCAACCAGCCCGGCATGGGCGAGCTAAAGGACCGGATCACGGTGGTCTGGCAGACCTCGCTCCTGACCGGAGCCACCGTGCTTTACGGGACCACCTTCCCGCCCACAAATGCCGTTACCGACGCCTCCGCGGCGCGCCATGAAGTGGACCTGACCGGCCTCAGCCCGGACACCCGATATTTCTACCAGGTGCTCGCGGGCGACTCGGCCGGACCGGTCACGACTTTCCGCACCGCACCCACGGACTTGCATCAGCCGTTCACCTTCGCCTACATCGGGGACACCCGCACCCAGCACGCCATTCATCAGTCGGTGGTTGACCTGGCCGCGAAATGGAAACCGGCATTTGTGGTGCACGGCGGCGACATGGTGGAGGACGGCGGGGATCCCTCGCTGTGGGAAATTTATTTCCCCATCGAGCGGCCGCTCCTCCAGTTCGCCGCGATCGCGCCCATCGCGGGCAACCACGACTGGAACTTGTGGCCCGACTATTTCGCCACGCCCCTCAACTTCGGCGTCGACGAGTCCCGCTATTCCTGGGACTACGGCAACATCCATTTCATCGGCCTGAACACCGATTACCCGGACGCGGCCCAGGATGCTTTGCTGTCTGCGGACCTGGCCGCGGCCGCGGCGAACTATCCGAGCACGCGCTTCATCATCGCGGTCATGCACCGGAACCTCTATACCAACGGCGGCCATCCGGGCGACGAGAATTATGCTTACTCCACCATCTGGGGACCACTCTTCGAATCGGCTCAGGTAGCGATCGTGCTCCAGGCCCACTGTCATCTTTACGAGCGGTTCGAGCCGATTGACAACCGGGCCGGATTGGGCGACCCGCCGGGGAACCCCGATGTGATCCGGCAGGGCGTGACCTATGTCACCGGCGGCGGAGGCGGCGCGCCCCTGGCCGCGGTGCTGCCGGTCCCGGGAGCGGGCGGGGGAGGGACCCCGCCGCTCAACAGCCTGGTGGCGGAAAGCACTTACGAGGCCATGAAGCTCCAGGTCTCAGGCGGAAAGATGCATGTCCGGGTCTATCGCGCCGCTGATGGTTCTCTGCTCGATGAGTTCTATGTGATCCGCAACCAGGCACCAATCGCGGACGCGGGAACTGATTTTTCCGCCTCCCTCGGGACCAGGGTGGTCCTCGATGGGAGCGCGAGCAGCGACCCGGAGGACGATCCGCTCGACTATCATTGGACTCAGACCGGAGGGCCGCCGGTGAACCTGAAGAAATCCAAATCAGTCAGCCCTGCTTTCGTTCCTCTCCGGAAAGGCGCTTATGCTTTCCAGCTCGAGGCGAGCGACGGGATTGACAAGGATACCGACCAGGTGACAGTAACCGTGAATTGAGGCCAAGATAAGGAGGGAGCATGCCGCTGATCAGTCAAGTCTCGATGGCGCATCTGATTTTCCTGTGCCTGTGGGGAGGCGTGGTCGCGACCGAGTCGGTGCTCGAGCTCTACCCCTATCGGCGCAAGGTCCTGCGCGAGCATTCCATCCGCTACCATTTCTGGATTGATCTACTGGTGGAACTCCCCTTGGTCCTGGCGGTGATCGCCTCCGGCGCCACGCTCGCGGTGCTCGCCTGGCCGATCTCGACCACCCATGTCCTCAAAATTTCCTGCGCCTTGGTTGCGGTCTCAGCCAACCTCGTTTGCATCGTGCTGGTGATCCGGCGCAAGCAAAGGCTGGACCAAGGCGCGAGCGAAACCGAGATGTGGCAGGCCACGCGCCGGATTGTCATGTGCGCCGTGATCGGAATGCCCTTTGCCGCGGTTGCCGCGGGGTTGGGTTTCTTCCTCGCTTACCACCGGATGCTGGATCTTCTTAAATAGGGAGAAAACCATGAAAAAAATGTTGACGGCCTCCATGCTCGTCGCCCTGTTCCTGATGGCAAGCGCCGGCTTTTCCGGGGCGCAGCCCGCCGCGGTCAAGCTCAATGTGAACCTGGACCAGCCCCAGATCGTGATGACCGCGGAGTATATGACCATGCAGCAGCTCTCCGACCCCAAGGTGCTCGCGCTGGCCGTAAAACATAAACTCATGATCGCGCCCTGCATCTGGCCCGAGGACTTGAACGAGGAGTTGGACCGGCTGCTCAAGCTCTACGAGCAGAACCACATCCAGATCGTGTTCTGGCCGCAGCTATCCCGCGACCATTGCCTTTACATGAACAAGGTCTATGCCGAGGAATATCTCGCTTACCTCGACGCGATCTACGCCTGGGCCGAAAAATATCACCACCACATTGACGCGCTGATCGTGGACATCGAGCCGCCCGATTGTCAGCCCGGGTCCAACCTCGGGCCCGCGCCCTCCGATGTCCGCCTGGTGCTCAATCCCCAGACCTTCGGCGCCGTGCTCGGAGGCATCGGCAAGAAAAGCTTCGACGCCAGCATCCCCAAATTCCAGGCGGTGCTGGACAAGCTCCACGAGCATGGCACCCTGGCCATCTCCACCGCTATGGACTATGCCGCGGTGGACCTCGCCATCAAGCGGCCGGTGCTGCAGGATGTGGCGGGCGGGCCCAGCCTGCTCGTCAACTGGGACATGTTCTCGTTCATGAACTTCGGCACCGCCAACTACGACTCGCTTAAAAAAATCGGCTTCTCCCGCAACGATGTCCGCTACCTGTCCTATCTCCTCTCCAAGCAGATCTACCAAGCCTATGGCAAGCGCGTGGGCATGAGCATCGGCCAGACCATCCCCGGAGAGGGCCATGCCTCGGTCTATACCGAGCCGGGCCCGCTCGGGCTGGACGCCTCGGCCATCCGCGCCGCGGGCGTGATCCATTTCGCGATCTACGACCTGCAGGGGGTGGTGGACAAGGACAATCCGGACGCGTGGATTGACGCGGTCGCGGAGGCTCAGCCGATCAAGCCGCCCTATTCCCTCAAAGCGGTCCTGCTCTGGAACACCATCAAGACCGTGGCCTGGATCGGAGAAGCCGCGCGCGTGACCAACGGTAAGTGAAAGCCCGCAGACGATTGCGGCGCAGCCGCTTCCGGTGTTCTCAAAGTCAGGCGGCGGCTGGAAAAGGCCGGGGAATTTGGTAATATAAAAGGAAGCGGATGTGGAAGCGGTTAAATCTGGTTATGGGGCTGATGTTCGCGCTGCTTTTAAGCGCGGGCGATGTTTGTCTGGAGAGCTGGCAGGCCGCGGACGCGGAGTATCAAAAGTTTCTCGCCGATAAGAGCAAAACCAAATACCATTCCAACTGGGAGAAGATGGCCTGGAAGTTCGAGCGGATCGGCTTGAACTACCCGGACTGCTCGAAGGCCGACGACGCTTTATTGCGGACGGGCAAAATCTGGATGCAATGTTACCAGGTTTCCCGCGCGCGCGCCGACCTGGACGAGGCGCTCTCGGCGTTCGGCGAACTGGTCAAACGGTTTCCTCAAAGCAGCCTTGCCGATGACGCGCTGCTTGCTCGCGGAGAAATTTACCTGGGCCGGGGGGAGAAGGATTCCGCCAAAATGGAATTCGAAAAGCTGGCCGCGCAATACCCCTCGGGTGACTGCGCTCCCGCGGCGGTAAAATATCTGAACCAGCTGGGCGCCGGGGAGGACAGCGGTTTTTCCTCCGAGCTCAGCCCCAAAGGGACTGCTGCTCAAAAGGCTCCGCTTCGGCCCAATGACGCGATTGCGTTGATGCTCGGAAAATCCGAGACGGTTTCTACCGCGGCCGGGGGAACGACAGTTTCCAGCGCGGCCGCGGAACTGCTACAGATCCGGTACTGGTCCGCGCCCAGCTATACCCGGGTGGTGCTGGACCTGAATCGAAAGATCGCCTTCACCCTGCCCCGGCTGCTGCAGCCCGACCCCTCGCTCGGAACCCCGGCCCGGATTTATTTCGATCTGCCGGGCGCCAAGCTCAGCCCGGACTTCCGCTCCCAGTTTGAATACAAGGACAACTGTTATGAACTGCCGATCGGGGACGGCTTGCTCCGGCGGGCGCGCGCCGGGCAGTATCAGCCGGAGGTGGTGCGGGTGGTGCTGGACCTCCAGTCCATCGGCGACTTTCAAACCCTGTCCCTCCCCGGTGAAAACGGGACCTGGAGAATCGTGCTTGACACCTTCGGCGCCAAGCCGGCTCAGCCGGTCCCGGGTCCTCAAACTCCGCAGCCATCCCCGCAGCCGGTTCCAGTCCCCTCGCCCACTCCAAGCCCAACCCCCCAGCCGGGCCTGACACCGATGCCCGCGCCGAAGCCGACTCCCACTCCCACACCCGCGCCCGCGCCGCAGAAGCCCAAGCCGCCGGTGATCATCATTGACCCTGGCCACGGCGGCAAGGACCCGGGCGCGATCGGCAAGAAGAAATATAAGGAAAAGGACCTGGCGCTTGATATCGCGAAATACCTGGAGGCGGAGCTGCGCAAGAAATATCCGGACTCGAAAATATATCTTACCCGTCGGGACGACCGGTTCATTCCGTTGGAGGAACGCACGGCCAAGGCGAATGCAATCGAGGCCGACCTGGCCGATGAGCAGAACGGCGTGTTCATTTCCATCCATTGCAACGCCAGCCCGGACCGGAACGCCTACGGCATCGAGACCTATTACCTGGACAACACCACCGACCGGGCCGCGCTCAAGCTGGCGGCGCAGGAGAACTTCGTGAGCGAGGAAGTGATGGAACAGGCCGGCGCGGACATCAACCGCATCCTGGCCGATCTCACCACCAACTCCAAGGTCAGCCAGTCCATTCCGCTCGCGGAGAGCATCCAGAAAAACCTGGTCGGTCAGCTCGATGATACCTATTCCTCCATCAAGAACCTGGGCGTCAAGAAAGCGCCGTTCTGGGTGCTCACCGGCGCGCGCCTGCCCTGTGTCCTGATCGAAACCGGGTTCATATCCAATTCGGTCGAGGAGAAACGGCTGGCGTCGTCCTCCTACCAGAAAGCGGTGGCCAAGGGCATTGCCGAGGGCGTGGACAAGTGGCTGAAAAACCCCAAGGCCCGATTAATCCCGTAGGGACAGAATGACGCGACCGCAAATCCGTGCGATGATCCTGGCCGCGGGACTCGGCACCAGGATGCAGAAAGGCGGCGAGCAAACGCCCAAGCCGCTGGTCTCGGTCTGCGGCCGGCCCCTGATCCATTACCCGCTCCTGCTCCTCGCCCGGGCCGGGTTCCAGAAAGTGATCATCAACCTGCACCACCGGCCGGAAGAAATAAAAAAGCAGCTCGGCGAACAAATCTTCGGCATGAAGATCCATTATATATATGAGCCGGAAATACTCGGCACCGGCGGCGGAGTCAAAAACGCGGACCAGCATTTTCCCGCGGCGGCTTGGCTGATCATCAATTCCGACACTATCGCGGACCTCGAACTCCGGCAATTGATTTCCTTCCAGGAAAAAAATAAGCCCCTGGCAACCATGGTCCTGACAAAGACCGGGGCCGGGAAATTCAATCCGGTTTTCGCGGACGCTCAGGGCCGGGTTCGGGGGATCGGAAGAGAAGCCGACTCCGCCGGGCTTTCCGCGCATAACTTCTGCGGGGTGCAACTGATCCGAAGGGAATTACTCGACTACCTGCCTGACGGATTCAGCAAGATGATTGAAGACGGATACCGGAAAGCCTTGGCCAAGGACCAGCAGATCCTAGCCTACATTTTTTCCGGCCTCTGGCTGGCGATTGACACGCCTGGGGCGAGAGTTGAAGCGGAGCGGGAAATGTCAGAGTGCAAATCTAAATTCTTCGATAAGAATGACGCCTGACTAAATGAATGGTCAGTGAAAAGTCGGCTTGTCGTTGCCGTCATAGACCTTGAACCGTTTCTTGCGCTCGCGGTCGGCGCGTTCGAATTTGAAGCGGAACCAGAGTTTGCGGAAGTCGCCGATGCCGCGGAGGTAGAAATAGGCGATGACAATGCCGGAGAGATGGGCGATGTTGGCGATGCCGCCGCGGCCGCCGCCGGCATACTGGAGGGTGGCGAAGAGTTCCATCGCGCCGTAGATCACCACCAGCCACTTGGCCTTGATGGGGAGGAAGAAGTTCCAGTAGATGGTGCTGTTGGGGAAGAGGATTCCGTAGCCGGTGATGACCCCGAAGATGGCGCCGCTGGCGCCGATGACATGGGCGTCGGGGTTTCCGAGCGCGAGATAGAAGAGCGCGGCGAGGAGTCCGGAGCCGCACCCGCAGAGGAAATAGAAAATCCAGAAGCGTTTGTAGCCGAGCACGCGCTCGAGCACCGGGCCGAAGAAGAACAGTCCGATCATGTTGAAGAAGATGTGGCTGAAATCTCCGTGCACGAACATGTAGGTTGCAAGCCGCCAGACCTGGCCGCGCAAGAGCAGCCGAGCGGGGATCAGGCTCAGCCAGTCGCCGACCAGGTCCGGGGACAGGACCGACATTCCGAACACCGCCACATTGGCGATGATGACATAGAGCGTGGCCTGGCCCATCTGGCCGAACCGGCTTTGACGATGATAAGGTTGATTCATGGCATTCCGGTTATTCTGGTTCCGAACCCAGTTTTTTCATCCGACCCGTTAACTAACACTGAAAACCCCGAGCCCAATCAAAGATTGGCGGCCGCGAAAAAACCCTCGTTCACCGCGTCCATGATTTTGCGCGGACCTTTGGCGTCGCCGATCTCAAGGAATTTGATCCCGCGCTTCTCGAGTTCGAGGGCGAGTTCGCGGTTGGGTCGCGAGCCGAGCGCGAGCACCACCGAGTCCGCCGGCTCGGATTTTTTCTGGCCGTCAATCTCATAAATCACTTCGCCGGGCTTAAGCTCGCAGACCTTGGCCTTGGTGATCGTTCTCACTCCGAAGCGCGAGAGGTCCTGGAGCAGCACCCACTTGGTGGCCACGCCCAGGTCCGGCCCGATCTTGTCGAGCATTTCGAGGATCACCACCGAACGCGAACCCTTGACGCAAAGGTCATGGAGCTTCTCGATTTTTTCGGCCTGATTGAGGAACAGGAATTTCAAGGTGTCGCTGGAAATGGTCCCCTGGCTTGCGGCCAGGAGCGCGGTCTCGATCCCGGTGGAGCCGCCGCCGATGATGACCACCCTCGGTCCCAGTTCCACGCCGCCTCGGAGCAGTTGCCAGGCTTGTTTCACGAACTCAAGATCGGCGCCGGGGATTTTGGGAGTGATCGGACTGGCTCCGGTGGCGAGGATGACATGATCGGCTTTTGCGGCAGCGATTTCATCCGCGTTCGCCTTCTTGGCCAGTCTCACCTTGACCTTTAGCCGCTCGAGCCCGTTCTCATAGAAATGCGCGAACCGTGCGAAGTCGCCCCGGCCCGGAGGCGCCGCGGCCAGATAAAGCTGTCCGCCCACCCGGTCGTCCGCCTCCCACAGTTCGACCTCGAACCCGCGTTCCTTCGCGTCTATCGCGGCTTCGCATCCGGCCGCGCCGGCGCCGACCACCAGCACTTTCGATTTGGATTTTGCCGGGGTGAGTTTCCGTTCGCCCTCGAACCCGGACACGGCGTTGACCAGGCACTCGACCGGCTTGCCCGAGAACAGCTTGTCCATGCATCCCTGCATGCAGCCCACGCACGGCCGGATCTCGTCCACTTTTCCTTCCCGGGCCTTGTTCGCCCAGTCCGGGTCCGCGATCTGGCCTCTTCCGATGCAGACCGCGTCGGCAAAGCCTTCGAGCAACACCTGCTCGGCCTGAGCCGGATCGTAGATGCGGTTCGAGCTGAACACCGGCACTTTCACCTTGCGCTTGATCCCGAGCGCGAGGTAGGTGTAAGCCCCGGGCGGCACGGCCATGGGCAGTTGCGGCACCTTGGTCTCGTGCCAGCCGCCCGTGACATTGATGGCGTCAATGCCCTTCTCGGTGAACATCTTCGCGTATTCGCTCATCTCCTCGTTGGTGTTCCCGCCGGGGATAAAATCGTTCCCGCCGATGCGCATGGTCACGACATAATCGCTCCCGACTTTCTCGCGCACCCGGGCGATGGTATTGAACACAAAGGTCGCGCGCTGCTCGAAGCCGCCGCCGTATTCGTCGGTGCGGAGGTTGGTAACCGGGGAGAGGAACTGGTTGATCAAGTAACCCGCGTTGCCGATCAGCTCGACCCCGTCGGCGCCGGCCTGCTTCGCGCGCAGCGCCGCGTCCGCGTATTTTTTTTCAATCTCGATGATCTCGTCATGGGAAAGTTCGCGCGGCTCCTCCTTGGTGTAGCGGCTCCGGACCACGCTGGGCGCGACCGACTTCTGGCCGATCAGGAATGAAAACTGATAGCGGCCGGCGTGGAAGATTTGGAGGAACAGCTTGGCGCCGTGCTTGTGGACGGCGTCGGCGAGTTTCTCATAGCCGGGGATGAAGGAGTCGTCGTCCAGGCCGAGCATCATGGGCCCGCCGCCCACGAAGTCAATGCCGCAGCCGCCCACGATGATGATGCCGCACCCGCCTTTTGCGCGCGCCTCATAGAAATCCAAAAGCTTCTGGCTCACCTTCCGGTCCTGCTGGTAAAGCAGCCCGAACGCCGGCATCACGATCCGGTTGCGCGACTCGATCTTGTTGATCTTCATGGGCGCAAATAACTTCTTAAACATTTCCACCTCCTATCAAGATCCAATACATCTTCGTGCGAGCGACTTTAGTCGCGATAACCTTTCTGTGCGAGCGACTTCAGTCGCGACATTTCACCATCCCACTATTGATGCAACAAAGCGATAGGTATACACCGCGGGCGCGTTGAAATTGCGCTCGTCGCCGGTCAGGTCGGGCTGGTTGTTGCGGGTGGCCTGGGTGATGTCCATGTGGGTGTATCGTTCGATCAGATGCACCTGCGTCTGTTTCTGTTTGAGCACGCCCTCGGGGAAATTCTTTTTATCGAGCTTGGGCACGGTATAGTAGCCCATGGAGGCGCCGCCGAAAAAGGTTATGACCGGGAGCGAAATTTCCTTGACATGGGTTCCATTAAACAGTTCGGTCCCGTCCTGCTCCACGACCTTGCTCCCCAGCCGGCCGGAATCGGTCGAGAGCCGGGGCGGGAAATACCACTCGGAGTAATCGTTCGGCCCGGTCGAGAGCTCGGGCGCTTCCACATAGGAATCGGCGCCGCCGTAGGCGGCATGGGCAAAGGCATAGATGTCAGTGACTTCGGGGCCGTATTGGGCGCACCGCGAATTGTTCGTCCCGCCCGAGCCGGAAATGGGGATCCAGCCATAGAGGAAATCGGGAGCCATCGGCTTGTGCCCGAAGGCCCAGGGCGTGAGCAGACCGCATTTGTTAGGATCAAAGGGGAGACCGGCGCGGGATCGGAACTGCCTGCCCAATTCTCCGGTCGGCTCGCCGAGCGAAAGCCGGGCGATGAAGAAAGCGCTGAAGTCATTGTCCATGGCAAACGCCAGGGCGGCCTCGTTGGTGATGCGCGGGAGCTGGATGATTTTCGGCCGCGCGTATTGCGGGAAGGTGGCCTCAAGCCCGCGGGCGTTGTCCGCGGCAAAGCCGGAGATGCCCAGCGAGATCATGGTGGCGGGCGAATATTGGATGCCGAACATATTGAGGTCGAAATAAACCATGCCGTCGTCGAACTTGTCCGCGAGCGACTGCCGATAAGACTCGGCGTCCGTGACGGTGATTTCCTTTTTGGGGAAACTGCCGCCCTCGAGCAGGACCAAGCCGTCCACATCGTTCATGCCCAGCAGCTCATGATCCGGCCGCCGGTCGAAATCATAGGATGCGTAAAGCACGGTGAGCGACCCGCCCAGCGAATGCCCGCCAATGAAGACCCTTTGGGTCCCCCTTTTTTTTATCACCATCTGGCCATCTACCGCGACCACCTCGTTGCCCACCGCCCGATGCGCCGCCAGCACCACCTCCCGCCAGTCGCGGATCGTAGTATCGGCTCCCCAGTTAGCCATGAACCTCAGCGCGTCCTGGTTCAGCGCAGTGAACTTTTTGCCGTCAATGATTTTGCCCGGGCCCTCGGTAGTGAACGCGGGCCGGTAGTAGTCGGAAAGGCCCGAGATGATTTCCGGGGCCGGCAGTTTGCCCTGGTTTTGCACGGCCCAGCGCATACCGGTGTGGTCTTCAAGCTGCTCGGAGCGGCGGTCAACGATCCAGACCTCGAGGCCCATCTCGCCGTTCTTCTCGGCCATCCGGAGCGTGTCGCGCGCGAACTGGTCAATGCTCATGGCGCCCACCCAAGTGCCGGGCATGAGCACCAGGACAGCCGTCGGCTGCCCTGGGTCCGAAGCGAGGCGATAGGAAGTATAAATGGCGTGGTTGAGGTTGAGATAATGACCCTGCGGGTCCTTGCCGTTTTGATCCAGGCCCATCGCGTCCGCAAGCAGGTCCGAATGGAAAGGGGCGTTTTGCGCGCGGATATTGAAGGTCCCGTCCGGGGTGACAAAGCCCTGAGGCTGGTCGGCGGGCGCCGGAGCGGGGAGGATGTGCTTGGTGATGACCAGTCCCGCCGGAGCGGCGGCCGAGGAGAACAGGTAAATTATTGCCCCGATCATTACCGGAAAAATTTTTTTCATGCTCGAACTCCCTCCCTGTTTTTGGAATTGGCGCCCAAACCTTGCAAGCCAATATCATAGACGGATTGAGGCTTGATTTCCAATCCTTGCCGGCCGGGGCGTTGGAAAAATTTCGGAAAAGATGATATTACAGACTATATATGGTTCCAATTTCAGATTCCCAAAAGGAGGACTGACCCATGAAAAAGATGATCGGAATATTTTTAGTTATGGTTTTTTTCCTGACTACGGGCCTGAGGGCGGAAGAGCCGGCCTGGCTGTTCCCGGTCAAGCAGAACGGCAAATATGGATACATTGACCAGACCGGCAAAGTCGTGGTCAGCCCCCGATTGGAAGTCGGGCTGGCCTTGACGGAGGGGCGCGCCGCGATCAAGCAAGATGGCAAGTGGGGATACCTCGACCAGACCGGCCAGATCGCGATCAAACCGCAGTTTGAGGGATCAACCAAATTTTCCGAAGGCCGCGCGGTGATTATCTCGAACCAGAAGCGCGGGTATATTGATCTGGCGGGAAAGATCGTTATCGAACCGCAGTTTGAAGACGCGGCTCCTTTTATCGAAGGGTTTGCCGCGGTCCAATCTTTTGAAAACCACAAGTATGGATTTATTGATAAAAACGGCAAGGCCCTGGTCACTCCTCAATATGATAGGGTCGGCTATTTTTCCGGGGGACTGGTTCCGGTCAAGCTCAATGACAAATACGGATATTTTGACCAGACCGGGAAAATGGCGATTCCCGCCAATTATTATGACGCCGAAGATTTTTCCGACGGGCTGGCGATTGTCAAGACCAAGCTGGCCGACAAGGTCCTTATGGGAATTCCGTATGGCGCCTCTTATGCGGTGATTGACCGGACCGGCAAGATTATTTATGAGAGGAGGCCGCTGGCCGATTTTTCCGAGGGACTGGCGCCGATCATGGTTGAGGATCATATTGGTTATATTGACAAGAGCGGAAGCCTGGTGTTTCCGGTCAACGCCAAGGATGCCGGCGCGTTTTCGGAGGGCATGGACAAAATCCGGGTGGATGACCAGAGCGGGAAAAGGTGGGGGTTTATTGACAAAACAGGGAAGGTGGTAATCGCGGCCCAGTTCGATGAAGCGGGAGATTTTACGGAAGGATTGGCTTATATCCGGGTCAAGGACAAATTTGGGTTTGTTGACCGATCCGGGCAAGTGGTTATAAGTCCAACCTATGATGACGCATCCAATTTTTCCCATGGCCTGGCACAGGTTTGTCTCGGAAAATTTCCGGATTGGAAATGCGGGTATATAGACAAGACCGGCAAACCGGTCTGGGAGCCGAGCAAGTGAGATCTGATTTCCGGAACGAAATTTAATCTCAAGCTCAAATCCAAGAGTTCAGATCTCGGATGAGGAGGAAAGAGAAATGAAGAAGCTGGGAATGATGGGTCTGGCCGTTTTCGCGGCGCTGCTTGCAGCCGTTTCCGTGGCGCAGGAAAAAGTTCAGCGCTACCCGGTCCGGCAGAATGATAAATGGGGCTACATAGACCAGGCCGGCAAAATGGCGATCCCCCCGCAGTTTTATGTCGGGTGGCCTTTTTCCGAGGGCCTGGCCGTGATCGCCGCGGGTTTCGATGAATGGGGCTTTATTGACCAGACCGGCAAGGTGGTGATCGAGGCCAAACATCAGATGCTGGGCAATTTTTCGCAAGGCCTGGCCGCGGTCTGCGAGGAGGATGAGTGGGGCTACCTTGACAAAACCGGCAAGGCGGTGATCCCGCCGCAATTTGAAAGCGCGGAGGAGTTCTCCGAGGGGATGGCGGCGGTGGAATCGGAAGGCGACTGGGGCTTCATTGATAAAACCGGCAAAATGCTCATTGAGCCGGAATACAGCGAAGCCGGCCCGTTCTCCGAGGGCTTGGCCGCGGTGAAATATGTTGACTGGAAATATATTGACAGAAAAGGCAAGACGGCGATCGAGCTGGTGAAAAATATTTCTGATCAGAGTGGTGGCAAGGGCGTGACCGAGGCCTTGCCGTTCAAGGAAGGCCTGGCCGGCGTGAAAATACTTGACCAATTCGGCTATATCAACAAGACCGGCAAAATGGCGATCAAGACCCAGTTCGCCTCGGCCCAGTCCTTTTCCGAAGGTCTGGCCGCGGTCCAGGTCGGCGAGAAATGGGGATTCATAGACAAGACCGGCAAGGTCGTGATCGAGCCGAAATATGCAGACGCGGAGTCGTTCTCCGCGGGGCTGGCCGGGGTCGAGCTGGATGGCAAATGGGGGTTCCTTGATAAAACCGGAAAGATGATCGTCGCGCCCCAGTTCAATAGCGCGGAGCCCTTTAAAAACGGCCTGTCCTGGGTCAATGTCGGCGGCTCGGCCGGGAAGTGGGGATACCTTGACAAGAGCGGGAAATTGATCTGGCCGACGGAATAGATTACAGATTACAGATTCCGAAAGGAGGAGGACAAATGAAAAAAAATTATCGGGATGACTTTGGCGCTGTTATTCTTGATGGCCGCGGGGCTGAGCGCGGAAGAGCCGGCCCGATTGTTCCCGATCATCCAGAACGAGAAATGGGGATACATAGACAAGACCGGGAAAATCCTGATGGAGCCGAAGTTTGAAGAAGCCCGGATATTTTCCGACGGCATGGGCAGGGTAAAGCTGAACGGCAAATTCGGGTATGTGGATGCCACGGGTAAAATGGTGATGGAGATGAATTTCACTACCGCCTATGATTTTTCCGAAGGCCTGGCCGAGGCCTGCGCCAACTGCGACGGGCTTACCCCGGATGGCAAGTGGGGGATTTATTGACAAGACCGGCAAAATGGTGAGCGGTTACCAATTCAGCTCGACGGATGGTTTCAGCCAGGGCTTGGCCAAAGTCGTGGTCGGCGGGCTGGTGAGCGAAAAATTTGGATACATAGACAAGACTGGAAAATACCTCTGGCAGCCGAGCGAGTAAGGGAACCGCGATTTAATCAAATATAGGGGTGAAGAGTCCTGGTCGGGGCATTCCCCGGACCAGAAACCGAGTGGTAAAGAAAAGGAGGAGGTCAGAGATGAAAAAGGGTTTAATGACAATTTTGTCCATGGCGGCAACCGCGCTGGTTATGGCCAGCAACTTAAACGGAGCGCAGCGTGATGACAATGATGTAAAAATGTTTATGGTTACCAAGGACGGCAAATGCGGCTATATCAATAAAACCGGCAAAATCGTGATTGAGCCACAGTTCCAATATTGCGCAATGTTTTCCGACGGCATGGCTAAAGTGAGACAGCAAGATAAATATGGCTACATTGATAAGACCGGCAAGATGGTGATTCCGGAGCAATTTGCTTATGCCGGCGGTTTTTACGAGGGACGGGCGCGTTTCGAGGAAGACGACCTCTATGGCTATATTGACAAAACCGGGCAGGTCGTGATCAAAGCCCAATATTATGGTGCGGACCTGTTTTCCGAGGGCCTGGCAGGGGTCGAGGTTAGCAAGGATCGGGCGCAATGGGGGTTTATTGACAAAGCCGGCAAGCTGGCGATCAATGCGGATTACCGGTCAGCTTACCACTTTTCCGAGGGCCTGGCCGCGGTGGAAATTGGGGACCAATGGGGATTTATTGATAAGACCGGCAAACCGGTGATCCCGGCCCGATATGAGTCCGCGTTCAGTTTTTCCGAAGGCCGGGCCTTGATTGAGAAAAATAACCTGTACGGATATGTGGACAAGACCGGCAAGGAAGTGATTAAGCCCCAGTTTGAAGACGGCCAGGAATTCACCGAGGGGGTGGCCAAAGTTAAATTGAACGGCAAACCTGTTTATATTGATAAAAATGGAAAGATCGTGCTGGAGCCGCAAAATACCCATGTTGGATATTTTTATTCGGGCCTCACCTATTTTTTATCGCCGGAAGATAAATATGGGTTCATTGACATAACCGGAAAAGTCAAGATCGAGCCCAAGTTCGACTCGATTGGGATGTATTCACAAGGTCTCTGCGAGGTTGGGGTCGGAGGCAAAACCGGATGGATTGACAAGACCGGAAAATATATTTGGGAGCCGACGGAATAGCGAAAAGATTACAGATTACAGATTCTGAAGGAGGACGACTGATGAAAAAGATGATGGGGATATTTTTTGCCCTAATTTTTTGCCTGGCTCCGGGCCTAAGGGCGGAAGAGCCGGCTCGACTGTTCCCAATCAAGCAGAACGGCAAATGGGGATACATGGATAAGACCGGGAAGGTTGTAATCAGTCCGCAGTATGAGGCGGCTGAGGGTTTTTCCGAAGGACTGGCGGTCGTGAAGCTTAATGATCAATATGGGTTCATTGACCAGACCGGCAAGATCATCATCAACCCGCAGTTTGAAGAGACCCCCGGCTTCAGCGAGGGCCTGGCGGCGGTGGAAACCCATTATGGATGGGGATTTGTGAACAAATCCGGAAAAATGACGGTTCCAGATAAATACGGCTCCGCTTACAGCTTTTCGGAAGGACTGGCTCCGGTCCAGGATGGCGACCAATGGGGCTTTATAGACAAAATCGGCAATCGCGTCATCCCGGTTCAGTTTGAGTCCGCGTTCAGTTTTTCCCAGGGCTTGGCGCTGGTCAAGCTGAACGGTCTGATGGGATTTATTGACCGCACCGGAAAATTCGTAATTCAGCCGCAATATAAATGGGCGAACAGTTTTTATGAAGGACTGGCCGCGGTGGAAATCGCCGGAAAATACGGATACCTGGACAAAACCGGCCAGGTGGCGATCAGCCCGCAATTCGAGCAGACTTTCAATTTTTCGGAAAAGCTGGCCGCGGCTCGGGTCAATTATAAATGGGGATATGTTGATAAATCGGGCAATTTTGTCATCAGCCCCCAATACTCCAGCGCCAGCGCTTTTTCCGAGGGCTTGGCCGGGGTGCAAGCAGGTTACAAATGGGGATTTATTGACCAAAGCGGCAATTTTATTATCAGCCCCCAATTCGTCTATGTTTATAATTTCCGCTCCGGCCTGGCGCAGGTGACGGATAAAAGCGTTTTTGACGGTCCCTGGTACTATATTGACCGGACCGGCAAATATATCTGGCCGCCGGAAAAAGGCTCCGCGGCAAGCGCCCAGCCCGCGGCCGAACCCAAGATCGTTTCCACCCAGCCGCCCAAGTCGGCTCCGGCCGCGGATGCGCCTCAACCGGCTCCGGTCGCGGGTCCTCTTTATCCCTTTGAACAGAGCGTCCAATGGGGATACCTGGACAAGAACGGCAAGGTTATCATCCAGCCTCAATTTCTTAATGCGGAAATATTCTATGAAGGACTGGCGGCGGTGAATGTGGGAGAAGTTTCCAACTCCAGGCGGGGATTTATTGACCGGTCCGGAAAAATGGTGATTCCCGCGCAATACGAACATTCAACCAATTTCTCCGAGGGCCTGGCCGCGGTGGAAATTGTCCGCGAAGGCAAATCGCCCTGGGGATACATTGATCCGACCGGGAAGATGGTCATCCCCGCCCAATTTGACTCCGCCGGTGAATTTTCCGGAGGCCTGGCCCCGGTGAGAATGGGAACCAAATATGGATTTATTGACAAGACCGGTAACACCGTCATCCCGCTCCAGTTTGAATACGCCGGCAAATTTTGCGACGGCCTGGCCCCGGCTTCCCTCCGGGAGAAATATGGATTTTTGGGATTCATTGACCGGACCGGCAAATTTGTGATCGCCCCCAAGTATGAAAGCGCGCTGCCGTTTTCCGAGGGGCTGGCCGGGGTCAAAGACGGCGATAAATGGGGGTTTATAAATAGAAACGGAGAAACCGCCATCTCCGCGAAATATGATCATGTTCATTCTTTTTCCGAGGGCCTGGCCCTGGTGAACACCGGCGGAAAGGAACTGTTGGGAGATGTCACTGATGGCCAATGGGGATTTATT
>CAIUDS010000742.1 GCA_903897985.1 uncultured delta proteobacterium | reverse complement strand
GGGCGCGTCATAAACCTCGAGATAAACCCCGTCGCCCAATTCAATCCGATCGCCTTCCTTGAGCACCCGATCAACCCGCAACGGCGCCTCGGTCAATCCCAGCTTCTCGAAGTCAATCCCCGCGAACTTGGCCAGGGTCTGGTTGATGGTCTTGATGTATTCAACCGCTTTGGGCTTCGCAAAAACCTCCGCGCTGACCGGGCTGGCAAGGACCTTGACGCCGGGGAACCGGCCGAGCAGATAAGCGAGCGCGCCGGTGTGGTCAAAATGGGAATGAGTGAGAATGATCCATTTCAACTTTGCCTTGATCTCCGGGTATTGCTGGAACTGCTCGAAAACCACCGGGACCGCCGGGCTGACGCCGGCGTCCACCAGAGCCCAATCCGCGCCCTTGATCAAGTAGAACGGTATCTCCGGCGCGCCCAAAAGCTCGATATGCGCGGAAATCCTTCCGACTTTCTCGATCAACATCGGTCCGGCCCGGCCCGCTCACACCCGCTCGAAGATGGTCGCCGGCGCCATGGCCACGCCGGCGCAAAGGGTTACCGGCGCCACGCTTACCACAAATACTTCCCTCATCGAAAACCTCCCTTGGCTGAAATGTTTTCCCCATACTATCCGGCTCGCTCAATCAAGTCAAAAACCGCGGCCAAATCTTGATTCCCGCCCGCGTTCATCTATAATATACCGGGAGGGAGTAAAGCATGGCAGTTGCAAGATGTGGTAATTGTCCCATTCGCGCGCGCTATGACCAGAACCCCAAATCCATCATCGGCCGGATCTGGAGGTGGCATATCAATTGGTGCCCGGGCTGGAAGGCCTATTTCAAATATCTGCCTGATAAAGAAAAGGCCGAACTGGTCTATAAATACGATCTAAAGAAATAAGACCGGTCCCGGGGCTGCGCCCAAATGATGGAATTTTTAAAGACCCATTTTTACGAGATTGATTTCGGAATCGCAACCGCAACCCTGCTCGCGGTCTTTGCATTCCACCGGACCAAGATTATCAGCAATTATGTCTGGCGACTGTTCTGGCTCGGCTTTGCCCTGGGCCTGTGCTGGGAAGTCCCGCTGTCCGTGCTCAATGCCTATGGAGCCCAGCCCCCGGCTCGATTCCTCACCCCCCTCCCTACTCATTTCTCAGTCCTCATTATCATGCACTCCTTTTGGGACGGCGGCCTGTTCCTGATCGGGGTCGCCCTGGTATATTTATCCAACCGGCCCGCATGGTTCACCCGCTTCCGTCTCCGCGAACTCCTCATCCTGCTCTGCTGGGGACAGGCTTCCGAACTCTGGGTCGAACTCATGAGCGCCTACAACCAAGGCTGGGCATACATTCCTTATTGGTGGAACCCGTCATTGTTCAAGTTTAACGGCTCCGACATCACCCTGCTCCCGCAATTGATCTGGTTCGCAGCGCCCCTCATCTTCTACCTCATCGCCCTCAAGCTGAAACCAAAGCCGGCATGAAATTTTCCTTTCATGCCGCACCCACTCTTCTAGCAGGGTGTTGAAAAAT
>CAIUDS010000741.1 GCA_903897985.1 uncultured delta proteobacterium | reverse complement strand
CTTCGCCTTCACGCCCTGGAAAAGCTTGTTCGCGGTCTCGGGGATGCTGATCTCCGCGGTGCATTGCCGGCCGCACCTTCCGCAGCCCACGCAGAAGGCATAGCCGCCGAACTTGGTGGTCAGCCAGCGGAACTTGCGATAGAACCGGTGCTTCTGCCGCGTGGGCTGGTCGCGCATGAATTTCTCGCCGCCGGCCACCTCGGTGAACCCCTCGAGCTGGCAGGAATCCCATCTCCGGCTGCGCCGGCCGGTGGTCAGGTTCAGGTCCACCGTGTCTTCCACATCGAAACAGTAGCAGGTGGGGCAGACATTGGTGCAGGTCCCGCACGCCAGACATCTCCTGCCCACATCCTCGGTCCAGAATTCGAGGTCCTCGCCGTTCATGCACAGGAGCGGCAGTTCCACCACCTTGGGCAGGAACTCGGCGCCTTTGTCGCTGGCGCATTTGAGTTTGGCCTTGTAAGCCAACTCGTCCTCCAACAGACCGGCCTCCGTGGTCCTGGCCAGCGCCAGCAGCTTTTCTCCCTTGTCGGTAAAGGCTTCGGCCAGATAGCTCTGGCCGAGTTCGCTGAGGAAAAGGTCAAACCCTTCCCGGAAGTCGTTGCTTTGGACCTTGGCGCAGAAGCAGAATTCATCCGGGTTGCAGGTGATCCCGATCATGGTGGATTTGGCGCGCTTCGACAAATAGGCGGAGTCGGGATTGCCCTCTTTCCAGCACAGGTCCAGCCGCAACAGCCCCTGCATGTCGCAGGCATGGATCCCGAACAGAATGAGCTCCTTGGCCGGATCGCTCGAGGGCGCCTTGGCCGCGCCGGTTTTCAGGTTGAACTCGAGCAGGAGTTCGTCCTTGGCCGGCACAAAAAATTTCTTGGGCGGCAGGATGGTGCTCGAATAATCCAGAGCCAGTTCCATCGGGTCGTTCACCCGGTCGAAATAAAAGAATTGGTCCGTGCGCTTTTTCGGCCCGAACAGGTCGCCTTCCTTTTTCAGCTTCTCCACCCAGGCGCCCAAATCCTTCTTCCCGATTACTCCCTTTTTCATCTTTACCTTTCCCTCTTGTTAGATTTTTTTGCCTCAAATAAAAAAGCCCCGTGCTGAGAGGGCTGTTGCAAATTCTTTCTGGATGAAGGCTACCGTTGACTGCTTTTAATCCGTTTCTTAATCTACCATTATCCCAAAATCTTGTCAAGCATTTTAATGGAATTCTAATATTGTCTTTGGCGTTGCCGAGCTTGGATTTAACATAGCAAAGACTTGTCGGAACTCAAAGAATCTAACGGCTGTTTTTTCGCGTCAGCCATAGTTGTATCCCGGTCTGTCCATCCCCGGTTTTGCCAAGAAGAATCTTAAAGGCGGCGCGGGCATGGCCAAGAGCGCAAAGGCGATCAGGAAGATCGGGATTTCAACCGGGGGCGGGGACTGTCCGGGTTTGAACGCAATGACCCGGGCCGCGGTTTATACCGCGATCAAGGGCGTGCCCATCACCGAGGCCATCGGCGAGACCAAGAAAGGATACGGTAAACGGTGAACGGTAAATGCCGACACCTCGCGCATCGTGCACGAAATATCTTTTGGGCACACCGTGAACCGTGGACCTTGGACCGTTAACCGAGTTCTTCCAGTTTGATCCCGTTCGGGACCGGCCGGGAGCGGTAATGGAATAATCCGCGCTCGTCGGTCGAAAAATTGCCGCGCGCGATTTCCTCGAGCGTGCGCGGGAAGATGATCCAGTCGCCCTGTTGTTTGAGCCGGTCCTGGTTAAGGTCCGAGATTTTCTGGAGCTGGGCCGGGTCCTTCAAGTCCGCGCCCGCGGGGATTTCCACCGGCGCCGGACCCGAAAGGAGAAAAATCCTCCCCATGTCGCAGGCCGGCTCGATCAGATGGGTGGTGGCGCGGAGGAATTTTTCCCCGGCCGAGATCTGGTCTTTGACCGCGTGCCCGCCGGTCCATTTGCGGGCGCCGGCGGCGATCACCGAGAGGTCCGCGGGATGAACATTGACCCCGATAAAAGCCTTGATCAGGGGCG
>CAIUDS010000740.1 GCA_903897985.1 uncultured delta proteobacterium | reverse complement strand
CGATCAGCCCGAAGGGGATGGCGCCGACCAGGAAGCAGAGGAGATATTCGGCGATGAGCAGATAAAGCATGGATCGTGTTCCTGCCGCGGCCTACTCCAGGCTCAAGACATATTCCTTGCCCAGCTCCAAGTCGAAAGCTTTGCCCTTGATTTTGACGCGAAAAGTTTTCGCGCCCTGGGACTGGTAAGGGTCGCTCAATTTTATTTTGAGGGTCTTGGCCTTGAGCAAGGGAAGGCCGTCCGTGCTTGAAAGTTCGAGCTTGGGCACATCCAGTCCGGTCTGGATTTGGTAGAAGTTTTCGCGGGTGTCAAAGTCCTGGGCCGAGCGGATGAAGCCCTGAATCTGTCTGGTGTCGGCGAAGAGGAACCGCTCATGCTGGTAGCGTTCGAGGATCATCTCGACGGTGAAGGCGCTGCTCCAGCCGAACTGCTGGGAGGCATAGCCGGAGGTGGGTTTTTGGTTGAGGTAGCTGCCGGTGATGGGGTCGTAGGTTTCGTGGATGCCTTTATTGCCGCCCTGATGCGACATCATCGAGAGCAGCCGCTCGCGCAACTCCGCGGCTTCTTTTTCGTAACCGAACTTGAACAGGGTCTCGAGCGCGGAGTAGGCGGAGAACAGCCAGATCCGGCTCTTCCAGCCCGGGATCGAGTTGTCAAAGTATTTGTCATTGTAGGCCACCACCGGGATCGGATATTTGCCGAAAAACTCCGCGGGGTTGAGCAAATGCTTTTCGATCACGGTGCGCGCTTTGTTCTCGTCCAGCGTGGCGCCGGTAAAAGCCGGGAACCAGATCGCGGGCGTGAGCACCTTGAAATGAGTGTAATGGCCGTTCCGGCCATAGGTGTCCAGCCAGCAGCCGCAACTTTCGTCCCACAATATTTCATCGCTCTTTTGCGCCAGGGTCTTCGCTTCAGCCCGCCACTGTTTCGCCTCTTCCGGCTTGCCCAGATCGTCCGCCCATTCGGCCATGGCCTCATAATAGGAATACATCCAGGGGTTCAGGTCCGCGTTGTCCAGCGGCTTGGTCTTGAACGCGATCACCTCGCCCAGCGACCCCACATAGCTGATGAACGGGCCCGGCTTCACATATTCCATCCGCGGCGAATTGTCCCACCCGCCCTCATCCTGGCTCAGATACTCGAACAGGCCGTTATGGTTCTGGTCCCGCGCCCGTTTCCACCAATCAATGTAGAGCTTGCCTTTCTCATACATCTCTTTCTCGAATTCTTTGGACGCCGGATCATCGGCATAGCGCTCGATGATCTGCGAACCGCTGAACCCGAACACCGGCGACTGCGAATGCGGCGTGATCGGCTTGGCCCGCTCGTCCTCCATGTGCGCGATATAGCCGTCCGCTCGCTGCGCCTGGAAGATCGCCTGAATCACCTGGCGGCCCATGTTCGGCTTGAACTCGGAATAGCCGAGCGCCTGGAAACCCGAGTCCCACAGCCAGAACCAGTTGTAATGGATTTTGGTCGGGACACAGCCCCAGTATTTCATGGCGCCGCGCGGCGCGTAGAGTTGATTGTCCAGCGCGGTCACGGCCAACTGATAAAGCTCGAGATAGTCCTTCTGGTCCGCGCTCAGGTGCGGCTTGGGCAGCGAGGCGAATAGCCGGTCCCGTTCTGAGAGCATTTTCTGCCAGGCCTTTTCTCCATTTTCAAAATTCTGCTTCGCATCCTCCGCAACCTTGAGCGCCTGCGCCGCGCTATCCGGATGGTAGCCGAAGATGAATGAGATCCATTTGCTCTCCCCGGGCGCCAACTCGATTTTATTTTTTGGAATATTGAGCGCCAGGTAATTTTCTCCCCGGGTGGTGGTGGGCTGGACCGTGAACTTATAGACCGCATAATCCGGGTCCGCGCTTCTCTGCAAAGAAAGTTGCTTGCCCTTTTTGAGGATGTTCAATGCCGGCTCGAGCTCGAGCGCGCGAGCGCTTTTGTTTTCAAGCTTGACGCTGACCACATAACTGTCGAGTCCCAGGAAATGCACATAAGCGGTGGCGTTAAAATCCTCGAACTCCGCCCGCTCCTGCCAGCCGTAGTATTCGAATTGAATCGAGCGTTGCTGGGCCTCGGTGATTTCTTTCCCGCCTTCCTTCAAGCCCACCGAGCTTTGCATGAACAGTCCGGTGCGCGAATAATCGAGCACA
This sequence comes from uncultured delta proteobacterium, assembly GCA_903897985.1. Lineage (GTDB taxonomy): Bacteria > RBG-13-61-14 > RBG-13-61-14 > RBG-13-61-14 > DRUE01 > CAIYYW01. The sequence goes on along the minus strand of CAIUDS010000740.1, from coordinate 13,886 downwards.
TTCTTGCCCGTGGCGCAGGCATAGTGGAGCACGCCGGCAAAGGCTTTGCCTTCCACCTCGGCCTTAAGCCCAATGTGGCTGCCGTATGGGCTGAGCGGCCCGCCGTTGTCGCGGAAGGCCTCGGGGAATTCGCTGGTGTAGGTGGGCGGGCCGGAATAGGTCACGCCCGGGACTTTGGACAACACCTGGCCGTGGGCCAGACTTGAAATCAGGAACGCCAAAAGAACCGCAAACACTTTTTTCATTTTCCCCTCCGGAAAAATTTTTCCATGCGTTGGCTCGCGGATATAATAGCAGAAGTTAGCGGAATTCGGAATTCGGAGTTCGGAGTTCGGAACTGGCCAATTCCGAATTCCCAATTCCGAATTCCGAACCCCCCATTTGACAAGCCAACCTGATCTCCCCTACAATCATCCAATAAAGAGCCGGATTAAGGCCGGTGCAATAAATTTTTAAGGAGGGAACATGACGGAACAAGGACCCATGGCCCCGGGACCCGTAGGCGCGGGCCCGGCTGAGGTTGGAGACAAGGATTGGCTGACCACTCTGTTGCTTTGCATTTTCCTGGGCACTCTGGGCGTCCACCGGTTCTTTGTCGGGAAAAACAAGACCGGGGTCTATATGATCCTGGTCACCTTCCTGACCTGCGGCATCGGCGGGCTCATCTGGTGGATCATTGATTTGGTCGCCATTGTCAACGGCACGTTCACGGATAATGACGGAAAGGCGCTTCTTAAAAAATAGAATTTGGCTCCGGGTGCTTTTCCTCGGCGCCAGTCTGGCGCTGGGGTTGATTGTGTTGCTGCCCGCGGACCTGATTGACCATACGCCCACCATTTGCCTCTGGCGCCTGGTGGGCCTCGGGCCCTGTCCCGGCTGCGGCATGACCCGCGCGGTCTTGCATCTGCTCCACGGCCAGTTCGCAATCGCCTACCGGTTCAACCATCTGGTGCTGATCGTGGCCCCGGTGCTGGCATGGTTCTATCTCAAACTGGGCTACGAGACCTTCACCGGCCGAACGCCGCAACTCAAGTTTCTGGAGAAAAGGATTTTTTAGGTTTCTCGTTTCTGGTTTCTGGTTTATGGTTGCAATTCGTGAAACCTGCCCGCGGCGGTTAATCAGAAGGTTTATGTTTGAGTCCGGTATATTCGGATTTTTTCAAATACAAGATAAATTTGTTTATCATCGCTCCCAGTTGACCGTATTGCGCGGACAAATTCCCCTGGGTTTTCTCGTCGAGATATTTCTGGTCATAAGCGACATCAAGCTGGGCTCGAATTTCGCCGCAGGAACCCTTGGCAATAAATAAGAACACGATAAACTCTTTGTTGTTGAGCCGTTCAAACCCTTCCGCAATATTGGAGACAACGGATATGGCGGTTTTGCGAATGTGCTGCGCCAGGATGTAATCTTTGAAAAAACCAGGGCTCTTGCTGAGTTCATAAATTTTTGCGGTCAATTCTCGCCCCAGTTTATATATTCTTAACTCTCCGAAATCCTTAATCGTGCCTTTGCCATTCTTGGCGATTTCCATTTTCAATTCCTCCTTCCTTAGCCAGAAACCATAAACCAGAAACCAGAAACTGCTATGGCCTTTTGAAAATCCCCAGGAAGATTAGGCCGGCCAGCGAGATCAGCGAGAAATACAATCCGATCCGGAAGCTCCAGGGCTGGTAATAGATCTGCGCCTCGTGCCGGCCCGGCTCGATTTTCAGCGCGGTGAGAAAGTCCGCGGCCTGGAGTCTTGCCGCTTTCCCGTCCAGCCGCGCCTTCCAGCCGGGGAATAAAATCTGCGAAGCCACCAGCCAGCAGGTCTGATCGGTTTCCACTTCGAGCCGATAGCTCTGGCTGGAGAATTCAGCAAGGTTCACCTGGACCAGGGCGAGCGCGGGATTTTTTTCAAAGTCCTTAAGCGGCTCTTTGAAGAACAGGACCCGGTGGGAAGAGTTTTGCTCCGGCGCCGTGTCCCCCGGCTCAAGCGTCGGCGATCCAACCATCTCGCCTTGCTCGGCCGGGAAAAACCGCGCAAAGGCCTCCGGGCTTTGATAAAACCAGAAATCGCGGCTGCCGATCAGTTCCAGCTTCTCGGTTTTATTCGGCACATCAATTCTCAAATCCAGCCAGCCGGACCAGTCAAAGTCGGAATTGTTTCCCGGCAGCGTGACCAGCGTTGCGGATGACGGCAGCAAACCGGTGTAATCATTTTCCAGCGCAAGCTCAACGAACGGCAGTTCTTTCTCTTCCGAATGCGCCTGAGGATGAAGGTATCGCGCATAGTTCAAATTGCCGTTGCTCCTTAACATAAACCAGACCCCGTCCGGCTCCTGGGCCCAGGCCTCGGGCTGGATCCGGGGCGAGAAGGTCAGGATGAATGGAGGCGGCAGCTCCGGCGGGATCTTCAAATCCACCGGCCGGCAAAATTTGGGCGGCGGGTCCTGGACACGGTAGAGATCGCACCGCAAAAAGGCAATCTTTGCGGGCGCGTGTTCAAACAGGGTCTTGGCCTTTGCCCGGGAAAGCGGGAAATAGGCCAGGCCAAAATGATCGGCCGCGGGAGCAATCCGGTCGCCGGTTTCCAGAATCTTCTCGATGGTGCGGTGATAAGGGAGCGGGCTGCGGGTGATCACATACTTCAGACCGGTCAAATCCAGGATGGGTTCCTCAATCTTCTCCGGCATCACTTCCAAATATCCGACCTGGTTATACCAGTAGCGGAAGCCCTGCTCCCGGGTATGGCCGTTGATCCGGTTGACCAGTTCCACCAGTTTGACATGGTTCACCCCGTCCATCACGCGCAGGTCCGCCACCCCCAAAAGCTGGTTCAAGTTGGGCGGAAAGATTTCGCGCTCGAAATAAAAACGTCCGAGCGGATCATTTTTGATCCGCAGGAAAACCGGATTTTGCCGAAGCTCGGTCAAATGATAGTCAAGATAAACCGGGGCCTGCCAGGAACTCCGGAGCGAGCTGGCGAGCAGGAGCACGATTATGGCCAGGCCGAAACCGAAACCGCTTATCCCTTTGACGCCCCGGGCAAAAAATACCCAGAGCAAAAACAGGGCCACCGCGGACAACTCGAGCGCGGTTTCCGGATTGAGCGCGAGGCCGCGGCCGGCATACGGGAAGAAGATCAGCAGCAGAGACAGAAATGGGATGAGCGAAAGCAGGAATTTTCTGGCGCTGATTTTGCCTTCCAGAACCCGCTCCAGCATGGACGCGGAAATCAAGACCGCGGCGAGGACCAGGCCGGGCCAGGGGTGCTTGAAATTGCCGGACAGGTTGAAGGGCCAGACCAAGCCGAGGAACTGGAAGCCGGGCAGGCCGAAGCCGAGTCCGAGGAAAAGTAAAATCCAGCACAGCCAGAGCAGATAAAGCCGAGAAAGTTTTTTCAACTCGAAGAAGGCAAGGCTGAGGAGCGGAAGAAAAATCGTCCCGAGCGCAGGCGCCAGCCAGGGCAGGGATGATCCCGCATAGTTGAATAGTTGGCGAGAAAGTTTTACGGCCAGTTCCGGTTGGTGGAAAAAAGCCGCGCCCGGACTGCTTGGGCCGAAGAACCAGGGAGAAAAAACGGCCAGCCCCTCGCGGATGGAATAATGGTAGAGCCCGGTCCCGGGCAGATGGAAATGCTCGCCCCGGACCCAGAATTCGAGGAAAGTGAGGATCAGGGGCAGGGAGAGAAAAAAAGCCAGACTGTTGGCAAATATAAATCTTCCGGCCGCGGCTAGGCGGTCCTCTTTGGCCCGGGTCATGACCAGGCCGATGAAGCTGACCGTGACAAACAGCCAGTCGTAAAGCATGGCCTCGGGATGGCCGGAATTGAACAGCGATACCAAGACCAGGGCGAGCAGCAAGGGCCAGATTTTGTTTTTGCGCTCGATGATTTTCATTGCGAGCACGAGCAGGAGCGGGATCAGGAAATCCGCGCTCAGGTAATTTTCATTGAGGAACATCTGGAAGTAGCCGGAAAAAGTGAAACCGACCAGGGCAAAAGCGGAAGCTCCGCGCGAGAGTCCGAGCTTGCGGGCGAGGACATAGGCGAAAAAACCTCCCAACTCGAAGCGGAAGATGGTGAACAGCTCGTAGCTGACCAGGGAAGGGCAGAGGTAGAGAAAAATCTTGATCGGGTTGAAAGCCGCGGAGAGCATATTGCCGAGCAGGACCGAGCCGAGACCGTTGTTGGGGTTCCAGAGCGGGAAATAGCCGTGGGCGAATTCCGCGCGGATGAGGCGGTCAAAGGAAAACTGGCCGAGCAAAAAATATTGTTCCTGGATGACGCCCAGGTAGAGGCTCTCGCGGTTCAGGATTTGCGGGCCGAAGATGATGAAGACCCCGAGCAGGGGCAACAGCCCGGCCAGCAGCCAGTCTTGTCGGTCCATGCTTTTATTTTCAGCCATCACCTATTACCAGTCCTCATTATCCCTGCTCATGCCCTCGCGGTCAAAAGCCTTTTTAAATTTAGTTGTCAATTTTATTCTTATGGTTTCAAAATCCCTTGCTCAAAGGCGAAATATCTGCTATAGATTCTTGCGGAGGAAAACATGAAGAAACATGCCGGGAAAGCCCTTTTCAGGGGAATTTTGCTCGCGCTTGTGATCGCGCCGCTCGCGGTCATGGCCGCGCCGGACGAGGTTCTGAAATACTGGCCGGACACGGCCGGAGAATACAGCCTGCCCAAGGCCATCGTTTCCTTTGACAAGAAGGCGCAATCCCCGGAGGCGGCCTTGGCGGAAGACGACCAATCCGCAAAGCTGCCCAGCGGCTCGGATCTCCTCCTCGATTTCGGCGCGGACACCGGCGGCTTTTTCGAGTTGAAAATAAATGTGGCCAAGACCGCCAAAATCCGGATCACCTATTCCGAGGCCCTGGCTTTCACCAAGGGCCAGAAAGACTGGCTCTCCTCCGCATCGTCTTCCTACCGCAAGCTTATGCAAAGAACTTACGAGGTGAAGCAGAGCGGCTGGTTCTCGGACAAGGTTCTGATGGGCGGCGCCAGGTATGTGAGGATCGAGGTGGTGAGCGGCGAAATCCAGCTTGACGCGGTCCGCTGCAAAAAAACTTTCCTCAACTGCGATCCCAAGGCGCAAGGATTTTTTCTCTCGAGCGACGAAGAGTTGAACAAAATCTGGTACGCGGGCTATTACACCACCTGCCTCGACACCATCCGCTCGGACCAGGGCGGCAAGAGCGGCAAGGTCAAGATCGGCTCGGGCGATTGGGTGATTGTTGACGGCGCCAAACGCGACCGTCTGATCTGGTCCGGGGATCTGGCCATTGCGGACCGGGTGGTTTATGTTTCCAACGGCCGTTACGACATTGTCAAGGATTCGCTCAAGAGCCTGGCCGACTGGCAGAACAAGAAGACCGGCATCTATCCCGCGTGCAGCCGCGCCGAGTTGGGAGCGAGGGTCGCGGACCGGTTCACCGAGTATTCGCTCTGGCAGGTGGTCAACAGCTACGAGTATTATCTTTATTCCGGCGATACCGCCTTTATCAAGCAAATCTATCCGGGCATGCTCCGGGCCCTGGATTACCACGACCGCCAGACCGACGGCCAGGGCCTGATCCTCCAGAAGTTCTCAAAGGACGGCATGAACTATTCCTATAGCCTGATCCGAACCGGCGCCATCTCCTACACCAACGCGCTCTACTACCTCGCGCTCACGGACGCGGCCCGGATCGCGCTTGATCGTGATGACATCGGCCAGGCCCAACTGTTCCTCACCCGCGCCGACCGGATCAAAAATTATTTCAATACTTATTTCTGGGATAAGAGAGCCGGCGCCTTTCGCAATGCCAAAAGGGACCGGGACCACCGCCCGCTCGATGGCAACGCTATGGCCATCCTGAGCGGTCTGACCGACAAGGGCAAGGCCTCGCAGATTCTCGATTTCTTCAACAAAAGCCTGAAGCTTTCATGGGGCGACCGCCAGTTCGACAAGGCCTATGTTTTCCCGCGCAAGCTCCCCTTTGCCGACGGCCATAACGCAAAATTCGTGATGCCCTACATCAATGCTTTTGACGCGGCCGCGCGCTATCAATCCGGCCGCGACCAGGAGGCCCTGGACCTGATCAAGAGATGCTGGGGCGCCATGGCCAAGCAGGACCCGAATTTCAGCGATTGGGAATGGATCGGGCCCAAGGGCAAGCCGGACAAACCCACCACCTCGCTCGCCCATGCCTGGAGCGCGGGATCGTCCTTCCTCTTGAGCGAGTGGGTCATCGGCGTGAGGCCCACCGAGCCAGGGTTCGCCCATTACCTGGTTGACCCGCATCCGAACGGGATCAATTGGGCGCAGGGGGCCGTGCCCAGCCCGCGGGGATTGCTCGAGGTGAACTGGAAGGACGCGCCGGAAAAATTCGAGATCAGCCTGAGCCTTCCGGCCGGGACCGGCCCGCGTGTGAATATGCCCGGCAAAGGCGACTCGGTGAAAGTCATGCTCAATGACACGGTCATTTATGACGGCAAGAACAAGGTTGACAACCCCGCGGTGCTGGCCATGGATATAAGCGCGGACCGGATCGGGGTCGAGCTGAGGGAAGGCGGGAGCTGTAAGCTGAGCGTGGAAAAAATCGCCGAGGTGACGCAATAGACTGATAAATATTTAGAGGTCAGGCTGCGGGTAATTTGTCGAGATACTCGATCAGCCTTTTCGCGTAAGGCGCTTGATCGGCGACTTTTCTTGGATCAATCAAACCAAGGATCTGAAAGGAAATCTTTCCTTTAGCATACATGCCCTTTTGTGTGTTTCTGGAAGCATTTTCAAGCCCGTCCAAAACATCTTTTTTGGGTATAATTTCAATTTGTTGATTGTGGGGGAGAGCATGCGGATTGAATGCCTGACCATAAAATTTCACCAAAGTGTCTCGATCAGCTAAAAACCAACTCTCCATGCACTGGACCATGAGATGGACATTATCATCGGTTGCACGGGCGGGTTTATCCCAGCCATCTCCTTTTCTTGATTTCAGGTAATCCCAAGGCTTTTTGCCTGCCAAGGCGTCTTCACTGTCAACCAGAAGAATAATAACCTGATTTCCCTCTGTGTTGGCAAGCGCGATGCAGAAATCTTCATAGGTGCTGGTGCGACCGCCGCAAGCAACGATATGAGGCATTCTTCCAACCAAGCCGGCCTTCTCAAAGAATTCCCGGAAACCTTTACGGCATTGAGTTCTAAGAGCCCGGTAGTCGCCCCCGCCCTCAACATAGATTTTTACCTCTACCATCTGTTGCCCCCGATCTCGCCTCTTTGCCATAACTGCCCCAAGCTATATTTCTTTAGCCAATCGGCAAGCTTCTCTTTTCTCAGTCGTTCCAGCTTGGTCATGCCATCGTGTTTTTCGCAAACGAGAACCGATTCAGGCGTATCGGTCAGAGCGTCCACTAATGCATCGGAATGAGTGGTGACGATGATCTGGCTGGTTTGGGAATAATTTTTTAAGAGATCAGCGATCTTGGCTATGGCGTCCGGGTGTAATCCAAGTTCCGGCTCTTCCAGACAAACTAGCGGTGGCGGGTTCGGATGGCAAAGAATCGCCAATAAACAAAGATAGCGAAGGGTGCCATCTGAAAGACGGGTGGCCGGAATGGAAAATTTTCCCTCGGTAAGGAAAAGCTGAACCGTGCCTCCTTCAAAGATTACTTCGAAGTCATCAATTCCCTCATAGAGCTCTTTAATTCCTTCCAGGATTTTTTTCTTGACTAGAGGCTCCTTTTGAAATCGGTTGAGAACCAAGCCCAAGTTGATGCAGTTCTCCATCAGTACATCATTGCGCAAATCAGCCTTTTGGGGCAATCGCGGCGGCGTGTAACGCCCAAAAGACCATTCCCGATAAATCGCAATCTTGGCATACTGCTCTCCCAGATAGGTCAATTCCGGATAATGATCCGGATCTTTCCTTTGTGAGAGAATGGAAAGTTCAGGGTTAACCTCTTCCCGTTGGAGTTGCCTTGGACCTTCTACATCTTTGATGCTCAGTACCGGACGTCCATTTTGAAACTTGTAAAAAAACTTGGGCTGTTTCTCGTTTTCTTTAACAGGTACTTGATCTTCAATCTTTTCATCCACCAGCTCAAATCTCTGGCCGCTCTCCGTGAAACTTAGCCGGTGCCGCAAAGGAATGCCTAACGCCCTAAAAGGATAATCAATAATTGCCTCAATAGACGCAATAGGGCCATTGGAGGCTCCTTTCCAGAGCCAGTCCTTGATTCCACCGCCTTCTCGGACCGGCGCAACCAATTGAGTGGGCGCGCATTGCAAAAGCGCAATTGCCTCGATTAGATTCGATTTGCCGGAACCGTTTGGTCCGATGATCACATTCAGCGGCTTTAACTCTATTTGGATCGGCTCCGGCCCGAAACTCAAGAGATTGGTCAGTTGCAGGCTATGTAAAAACATTCAAGCGCCTCCTTATTCTGCTCGTGATTATTTATACAGGAGAATGGGCTTTTTGTAAAGCTGGGTTGGCAGAGACTTTTAAGGTTATTCGAAGCTGCCGCCCCTATAGACGGGATTTTAAGTTTATATGCTTTTGGGCTAAACTAGTGATAAGCATGAAGCGGGGGAAAGGTTAATGAATTGGAAAATGATTGGGGGCTTGGGCGTGGCAATCTTTTTCGGGATGCTAAGTCAATGCGCGGTGCAGTTTTTTCCCAGGCCGGTGACCGGGAAGGAGAAGGCGCAGGCGAATATCGCGCACGCGATTGACAGTTTCGGCGCGATGCTGGTCCGGGATGTCATTGCCGGCAAGGCGCGCAATCCCGAGCGGCAGAAGCCGGTCTTGCCAAGCTACATGTTCTATGCCGACCCCAAGTTCCATGACCTGAAGAATTTTTATCCCGAGCCCGGGCCGGCCAAGGATGTTCAATCCAAGCTCTACAAGGAAACGAAAGCCTATCAGGTTTTTCTTTTGAACTGGCCGAGTCAGTATCAGCCGGTCAATCCTGATTTCCAAAAAATGTATGAGGGCTACCGCGAGGACTGGACGGTCTATGCGCTTTACTTCAAACACCGCAAACCCGCGCCTGTCGGGGTGGTGATGACACACGGCTGGACCGGCGGCGCGGTTACCGACCAAGTCCAGATTTCCACCAACCGGGTGACGCGGCTGGTGGACAAGGGCTACGATGTTTTGTTTGTGCAGCAGCCCTATCACGGTCTGCGCATGCCCAAGGGGTCTTATTTTTCCGGCGAGTATTTCGTGAGCGGGGAGGTCAGCCGGGTGAACGAGGCCATGTGCCAGGCCGTGACCGACATGCGCAGCGCGGCGCGCTGGCTCCGGCAGGACCATGAACTGGTGGGCATGTATGGCGGGAGCCTGGGCGGGGTGGTAACGCTCGCGACGGTGATGAACGAGCCAATGCTCGATTTTGCCGTGGCCTGGGTGCCGCCCTCGAGCTGGGCCGACATGACCACGGACAGCCAGCTCGTGCCTTATGTGATCCAGGCGATCTACGACTCCGGCATCGGCTTTGTAACCGCCAAAGAGATTTTTTACCCGACCAGCCCGGCCAATTTCAAAGCGGCCATTGCGAAGGAAGACCTTCTGATCGTGGCGGGCATGGGCGATAATTTCGTGCCGCCGAGTCAGCCCATGCTCCTCTGGGAGAGATGGGGCCGGCCGCCGATCTACTGGTTCCCGGGCGGGCACCTGGTCAACTTCGGCTCGAAGCAGGCGCTCGCGGTGGAGGACGAATTTTTTAAAAGGCAGGAAGCCAAACTGTCTCCGAAGGGGAAATAGATGGAAGGCATAAACAGAAAAAGGATCGGAAAGGGCTTTGGCTTGCTCTTGCTGGCCGTGTTGCTCTCCTCCTGCGCGGTCCAGTTTTACCCGAGGCCGGTGAGCCGGCAGGAAAAAATGCAAAGCAATTACGCGCATGCTTTTGACAATTTGGGCATCTGGTTTTTGCGGACCTTTCTTTATAAACAGACCCTGGACCCCTCGCGCCAGAAGCTCGAACTCAACAGCTACATGTTTTACGCGGATCCCAAATTCCAGGACCCGAAGAATTTTTATCCGGAGCCGGGTCCGGTCGCGGACCTGAAAAAAGAACTGGTGGGCGAGGATAAAGAATACAGGATTTATCTGGTGAGCTGGCCGAGCCTGTATCAGCCGGTCAATCCCGATTTTCAGCGGCTTTACGACAACTACCGCGAGGACTGGACCGCTTATGCGATTTATTATCAGCACAAGAAACCCTGCGCGGCCGCGATCGTGCACACGCACGGCTGGACCGGCGGGGACATCCGGACCAAAGCCAACCAGAAAGCCAACCGGTTGCGCGAGCTCGGAGACCTCGGCTTTGACATCATGTTCGTGCAGCAGCCCTATCACGGCCTGCGTATGCCCAAAGGCTCGGCCTTTTCCGGCGACTATTTCGTGAGCGCGGAGTTGAGCCGGGTGAACGAGGCCACCTGCCAGGCCGTGACCGACATGCGCACCGCGATCAAGTGGCTGCGGCAGGACCATAAACTGGTCGGCATGCACGGCGGCAGCCTGGGCGGGATCGTGACCCTCGCCACCGCGGCGGCCGAGCCCAAGCTGGATTTCGCCGTGGCCTGGGTGCCGCCCTCGAACTGGGCGACCATGCTCTCGAGCAGCAAGCTCTTGCGGCACATCGCCCAGGGGGTATGGAACGCCGGCATCGGCCTGGACCAGGCCGGGAAAATTTTGTATCCCTCTTCGCCCATCAACTATCAGCCGGCCATCCCCAAAGCCGACATCCTGATCGTCGCCGGCATGGGCGATAATTTTGTGCCCCCGGCCCAGGAGATCACCCTTTGGGAAAAATGGGGCAAGCCCGAAATTTACTGGTATCCGGGCGGGCATGTCCTGGTTTACGGCCGCGACCAGGAATGGAAAGTGGAAAAAGCATTCCTCGCTCGACAACTGGAAAAACTGGCCAAGTAGCCGTTGCGATGCCCGAAATCAAGATCAAGAAGCTCGGTCTGATCGCCTGCAAGGTGCTCTGGCGGGAACTCAGCTATTTCGCGGCGCAAAGTCCCGCGGAGATCAGCTTCTTCATCCAGCCCCAGGGCCTGCACAACGACCCGGCCAAGATGCGCAAGGACCTCCAAACCGCGATTGACCGGATCGAGGCCGAGCACGAACTCGACCACCTCATCTTCGGCTACGGCCTGTGCTCGCGCGGGATCGAAGGGCTCAAGAGCGGCAGAACCCCGATGGTGTTCCCGCGCAGCCATGACTGCCTGACCCTGCTGCTCGGATCGCTCAAGCGGCAGGAGCGGATTTATCAGGAACATCCCGACGCCTATTGGTATAGCCCGGGCTGGATCGAGACCGGGACGCAGCCGAGCCTCGAGCGGCGGGAAAAGGAGCTCGCGCTGCTCCGCAAAAAATACGACGAGGAACAGTCGCTCTGGCTCCATGAGCAATTGTCCGGCTGGGGCCGGAACTATCACAAGGCCATTTACCTTGACTTCAAGATCGGCCCGCGCGAACAGTGGATCGCTTACACTCGACAATGCGCGCAAGAACTCGGGTGGCAGTTCCTCGAACTCGAGGGCGATCCGACCCTGGTCAAGAAGCTGGTCAATATGGATTGGGACGCGGAAAACTTTTTGATCGTACCCGCGGGCACGGAACTCAAGTTAAGTTATGATGAGGGGTTGGTGAAGTGTCAAAACCTATGATGCATTACAGATTACAGAAAAAATTCTCTGCGTTCTCTGCGTCTCTGCGGTGAAAAATAATGAGTTTATTGATTCAGAAACTGAGACCAAGTCCGTTCGAAATGGAGCCTTGGCCCACTCCGATCCCGGCTCAGCGGGAAAAGGTCGGGGACTTTGAGATCAGTTTCATCGAGCAGGGCAGGGGGGACGCCCTGATTTTTATCCACGGCCTGGGCGGAAGCCTGACCAACTGGAACTACAACTTCTTCGAGTTCGCAAAAACCCACCGCTGCATCGCGCTTGATCTTCCCGGCTACGGCAATTCCAGCATTCTCAATACCACTTATTACATAGACCTGTTCGCAAAAACCATTGTCGGGTTGATGGACAAACTTGGCATCGAGAAAGCAACCATGATCGGCAATTCCATGGGCGGCCATACCGGCGCCTGGCTGGGCATCCATTACCCGGACCGGGTGGACAAGCTGGTTTTGGCCGATCCGAGCGGCACCTTGAAATTCCCCTGGCATTTGCGTCTGCTCCTGACCAATCCCGAACTCACCGCCTCGCTCGCTTACAAACTTTCCATCAAGCGCCTCGAAGGCCGCGACCCAGAGCAGATCAAAAAGACCATCCTCGCCGCGGGCGACCGCATCCCGCTGTTCAAGAAATTATTTTTCCACGATCCCGAGACTCATCCGGCCAAGGACTATACCGATTTCCTGATCGGGCATATCGCTAAAATTATTTCGAAAGGACAGTTTTACGAATTCCTCTGGATGTTCACCCTGCCGGGCAAAATGATTAACCAGACCAACATCACCGCTGATCTCCAGGAGGTCAAGGCTCCGACCCTATTGGTCTGGGGCGATGATGACCGCCAGGTCCCGCTCAAATTCGGACGCATCTTCCATCAGTATCTTCCCGGCTCCAAATTGCTGATCATCCCGGAGGCCGGTCATGTGCCCATGATCGAAAAGCCCTATGAGTTCAACAAGGCGGTTGCGGAATTTTTGGCGGGATAATTGTGGCGCAGGCAGCTTGCCTGCGAATTGTAGGGGCAGGGCTTGCCCTGCCCTAATTCGGGCGCGGCGAGCCGCGCCCCTACAGCAGGCTGGAAGCCCGCGCCACAATTTAATCCGGCTCCGGTCCGGACTCGACCAGGGCGTAGGCGTTGTGGTTGTGGATGCTCTCGAAATTTTCAGCCTCCACCCGGAACCAAGGGAAATTGCCATTCGCGCGTAGCCGCTCGGTAACCTCCCGCACCACATCCTCCACAAACTTCGGATTCTTGTAGGCCAGCTCGGTAATGTATTTCTCGTCCTCCCGCTTTAAGAGCGCATACACCGACGCGCTCGCGGACTTTTCGATCAGTTCGATCACATCCTCGATCCAGAAAAATTTGTGGAACCGCAAGGTCACCGTGACTGTGCCGCGCTGGTTATGGGCGCCCCGTTCGCACATCTCCTTCGAGCACGGGCAGAGCGTGGTGATCGGCACCTCGATCCCGACCAGGAAGGTTTCCATCTCGCTCTGGATGTTCCCGATGTAGCGGCAGATGTATTCCATCAGGCTTTCCTCCCCGCTCACCGGCGCCTTCTTCTTCAAGAAATACGGGAACTCCACCTCGATGTGCGCGGCCTTGGCGTTAAGGTTTTTCATCAGGTCGTTCAGGATCTGGTGGTAGTTCTGCAGGCTGATCTGGCCGCGGTGCTGGTTGAGCACCTCGATGAACCGGCTCATGTGGGTCCCCTTGAAGTCATGGGGCAGGTTGACATACATGTTGATCTTGCCCACCGTGTTCTGGTATTTGTTCGCCCGGTCCAGCACCATGATCGGGTAACGGAGGTCCTTTACCCCCACCCGGTCAATCGGGATCTGGCGGTGGTCTTTCTGGTTCTGCACATCATTTATCATGGCGGTCCGGCCTTGCCTGATAGGGTAGGCGGTTTCCCGGCTTTTTTCAAATCACGCCGCGCTATCAACCAACCTGCCCCAACCCGGCCGCCTCTGAAAACTTTTCCGGAGCAGCCGGCGAATTGTTACGATAATGTCTAACTTGTCCTCCGTAGTTTTCTGTCATCCGTAGCTTCTTGGATAGCTACCACCTAGTATTTTGACCATGCTAATATGTCGGATAAAGTCTTTTCAGTTTGACCCGGGCATCTGCGGTGGTGAATTGCCAATTGACCGTCGTCGCGCGATGGTTGCGATCTGATTCCCAGGCCCGAATTTCGCGGATCAAAGTTGGGGCGTCG
>CAIUDS010000739.1 GCA_903897985.1 uncultured delta proteobacterium | reverse complement strand
TCTACAAGGAAACCATCCTCTCCACCGTGGAAACCGAAGGCAGGTTTATCAAGCAGAGCGGCGGCCACGGACAATATGGCGTGGTGGTCATACGCTTCGAGCCGCTGCCAAGAGGCGCCGGCGTCGAATTCGAGAACGAGGTCCGGGAAGGAAGGATTCCTCGGGAATATATCCCGGGCGTGGAACGGGGTGTGCGGTCGGCCGCGGAAACCGGAGAACTGGCCGGGTTCCCGGTCGTGGATTTCCGGGCCGTGCTTTTGGACGGCAAATATCACGAGGTTGATTCCAGCGAGTTCGCCTTTGAAGTCGCCGGCTCGCTTGCGTTCAAAGAGGCGCTCCGCAGCGCCAAGTCCGCCCTGCTCGAGCCGATCATGAGCGTGGAAGCAATTGTCCCCGAGCAATATTTCGGGGAAGTGTTGCGCGACTTGAACGCCCGCCGCGGGGAAATCAAGTCCACCGAGCTCCGCGCCGGCGCCCAGATCGTCCGCGCCGCGGCCCCGCTCGCGCAGATGTTCGGCTATGTCAACAATCTCCGGTCCCTGACCCAGGGCCGCGGAACCTTCACCATGCAATTTTCCACCTACCGGGAGGTGCCGGAAGAGGTCAAGAAAGAAATTTTGTTCAAGGTCCGAGGATATTAAGAAGGAGGAGGAACTATGGCCAAGGCGAAATTTGAGCGGAAGAAGCCGCATGTCAATGTGGGAACCATCGGGCATATTGACCATGGCAAGACCACTTTGACCGCGGCCATCACCAAGGTGATGGAGGCCAAGGGCTTTTCCAAGTTCGTGTCCTACGACGAAGTGGCCAAGGCCAGCGCCGCGCAGGGGCGGCGGGACGAGACCAAGATTCTGACCATCGCCACGGCGCATGTCGAGTACGAGACCGCGAACCGCCACTACGCTCACATTGACTGCCCGGGCCACGCGGACTACATCAAGAACATGATCACGGGCGCGGCGCAGATGGACGGGGCCATCCTGGTGGTCTCGGCCGCGGACGGTCCCATGCCGCAGACGCGCGAGCATGTGCTCTTGGCGCGGCAGGTGAATGTTCCGTACCTGGTGGTATATCTTAATAAGGTTGATTTGGTTGACGACCCCGAGCTTTTGGACCTGGTCGAACTCGAGGTGCGCGACCTTTTGAAGAGCTACGAATTTCCGGGAGACGACATTCCGGTGATCCGGGGCTGCGCGCTGAAAGCGATGCAGGGGGACAAGAGCGACATCGGGGAGGGCTCGATCCTCAAGCTGATGGACGCGATTGACCAATACATCCCGGAGCCGGTTCGCGATGTGGACAAGCCGTTCCTGATGCCGATCGAGGATGTGTTCAGCATCTCGGGGCGGGGCACGGTGGTGACCGGGCGCGTTGACCGGGGCATCCTGTATCCCAACAACGAGATCGAGATCGTGGGGATCAGGCCGAGCTTCAAGACGGTTGCCACCAGCATCGAGATGTTCCGGAAGATCCTGGACGAGGGGAGAGCCGGGGACAACATCGGGATTTTGCTGAGAGGGACGAAGAAGGAAGAGGTTGAACGGGGCCAGGTGGTTGCGAAACCCGGGACCATTAACCCGCACACTCATTTCAAGGGGCAGGTCTATATCCTGACCAAAGAGGAAGGCGGCCGCCACACGCCGTTTTTCAAAGGGTACCGGCCGCAGTTTTACTTTAGGACCACGGATGTTACGGGCTCGAGTCAACTGCCCGAGGGGGTTGAGATGGTCATGCCGGGGGACAATGTGAACCTGGAGGTTGAACTTCAGGTCCCGGTTGCGATGGAGGAAGGCCTGCGTTTTGCCATCCGGGAAGGCGGCCACACGGTGGGCGCGGGCGTGGTGACCAAGATAATCAAATGAGACGAGGGTAAAGAAAAATGACTACGCAGAGGATCCGGATCAAACTTAAGGCTTACGATCATCGACTATTGGATCAATCGGTTAGGGAGATCGTGGAAACCGCGAAACGGACCGGGGCCAGAATTTCCGGCCCGATCCCGCTCCCGACCGAGATCGCCCGGGTATGCGTGCTCCGGGCCTCGAACATTGACAAGAAAAGCCGCGAGCATTTTGAGATCCGGACCCACAAGCGTTTGATTGATGTGATTGATCCCACCCAGGCCACGGTGGACGCCTTGGGCAAACTGGACCTGAGCGCGGGCATAGATATCGAGATAAAACTCTAGGAGCTTTAAATGGGAGAGTCCGGCAAAACAGAAACGAATCCGATCTCGGTTGACCTTTACAACCAGGACCGGGAAAAAGTCTCGAAGGTCGAGCTGGACTCCGCGGTTTTCGGCGCGGAGATCAAGCCGCATCTCCTTTGGGAGGTGGTGAGTTGGCAGGAAGCCTGTCATCGCCGGGGAACCGCCAAGGTTAAAACCCGGGGCGAAGTCAGCGGCACCGGCAAGAAACCCTGGAAGCAGAAAGGGACCGGCCGTTCCCGTCATGGCTCGATGCGGTCTCCGCTCTGGCCGGGCGGGGGCAAAACCTTCGGACCGGCACCCCGGGACTATTCCTATACCCTTCCCAAAAAAATTAAGAAAAACGCCCTGAAAGGGGCGCTCAGCATGAAGCTCAAGGACAACAAACTGTTCATCCTGGACCGGATCAAGCTGGACGAGGTCAAGACCAAAAAGTTCCAGCAGATTTGCGACAAGTTCGACTTGGACAAGGCCCTGTTCATCATCGGCGACAAGGACGAGAAGGTGGAAAAGAGCGCCCGCAATATCCCGAAGATCAAGGTGCTCCGGTCCCAGGGCCTGAATGTGCGAGACCTGTTGCGCTTCAACTGGCTGGTCATGGACCTGGACGCGCTCAAGAAGGTTTCGGAGGCGCTGAAATGAAAGAGGTTTATCAGATTTT
>CAIUDS010000738.1 GCA_903897985.1 uncultured delta proteobacterium | reverse complement strand
GGCCGACTGGCAGAGCAGCAACGGATGCTCGGGCAAAGCCTCGCTCAGCGCGAGCAGTCGGGTCATGGCCTTGAGGTAATTGTCCCCGGCGCGCTTCTCGCGCAGGATGCGGGCGAGCGCAAAGAGCGCGGCGGCCGAGTCCGGTTTCAGGCGGATCAACTCGCTCAAGGCGGCGACCATCAATTCGGGCTTGCCCAAGGCCAGCTCGGAAACAAAAGCCCGGCGGCCCGTGTAGTAAGCCTTGTTCTCCGCCGGGGTGACCAGTTTTTCCATCGCCATGATCATGCGCAGGTATCCTTCAAAGTCGCCGGTGGCGAGCAGGGACTGTTCGAGGTTGCGCAAGAGCGAGAACTGGCTGGGGGCCACTTCCAGGGCCTGGCGGTAGGACTCCGCGGCGGACTCGAAATTGCCCAGGCCATAAAGCAGCGCGTCGGCCTTGAGAATCAAGCTGGACTGGAGTTCGCGCGGGTCCTCGGCAAGCTTGATCTCCTTGTCCGCGGCCGCGATCAGGCCCGGGAAATCGCGCCGGCGCAGGGCCAGGGCCTGCCGGAGCCGGAGCAGCGCCAGCGACTCCGGGGCGAGTTTCTCGGCTTCCGAAAGCGCCTGCTCGCATTTTTCCGGCTGGTTCAACAAGTCCAGGCAGAGCTGGGCCAGCTCGATCAGGTATGCCAGCTTGAGCTCGCCCGGCTCCAGGACCGCGCAGATTTTCTCGAGACTAAAGGCCAGAAGCTCCAGGTCCTTGCGCGAGCGCGCAATCGCCTCGATCCGGAACAGCGCCAGCAGGTTCTTGCCGTCCAGTTCCGCCACCCGCTTCAAGAGCGCGAGTTCCGCGTCCGGGTCGCCCTCCAACTCGCAGACCTGGCTGAGCTTATACAGAAGCAGCGACTTGAACCAAGGGTCCTTTTCGCCGACTCGTTCGGACAGATCCGAGAACGCGGCCTTGAGTTCCTTAACCTGCTTCAGCGACTCCAGGATTTCAATCGAAGGCCCGAGTCCGTAAATCGCCTCGGGCTCCTTCAGCAGCTTCTGGTACCACTCGAGGGCGGAAAGGGGCGAACCGATGCGGCCCTCCATCAGGACCGCGATCCGGTAGATATAGGAAACCGCGACCGGTTTTTCGTTTTTGGCCTCGGCCAGTTCGGCCAGCTTCGAGTAGGCCTCGACCAGCTTTTTCCAGTCGCCTTCCTCCAGGTAAAGCTGGACCCGGGTCAAAAGCGCCGGCAGATTGTTAGGGTCTTCCTGCGATAGCTGCTCCAGGATTTTTGCCGCCTCTTTCCGGTCCCCGACCGAGAACGCCAGCACCCGCGCCCGGAGCAAGTTCAGCGCCCGGGCCTGCTCGGGATCGCAGAATTGCGCGCGCCGCGAATAGAGGTCGGCCAGCGCCGCGAATTGGTTTTCCTTCCGCGCCGCCTCTTCCAGCAGAATCAGCCCCAGGTTTTTCCACTCCCGGCATTCCGAGACCCGCTCGAACTCGGCCAGCGCCTGGTCCTTTTGCCCCAGGTTGAGCCGGCATTCCCCGGCCCGGAAGCGCAGCCAGTCCTTCTCCGCGACATCCCCGGTCAGCTCGGCTTCCCGCGCCAACAGCCCGGCCAGTTGCTCCGAGTTGCCCTGCGCCAGCGCCTCGAGTTCCTGCAGGCGGACCTGCACCAACTCGCCCAGCGAGGCCAGAAAAACCCTGATCTTTTTCCCCTCCATGATTTATCCTTTTATTCCCAATCTTTCACCGCCAAGGCGCATCCAGCCTTCGTAGCCGTAGCCTACTACGGCGGAGTAGGCAAGGACGCAAAGAAAATTTTTACTGTTCCGCGAGCAATTGCGAGACCACCTGCATGAGCCGCTCCGCGAATTGCTCCGGGCTGGCGCCGGCGCCCTTGTTGATGTATTTGGCCGGTGCCGTGTATTTCAACACCTTCTTGAAGGTGTCGTCGCACTTATAGGAGGTGAAGAACAGGATGGGGGTGAAGCGTTTTTTTTCGAAGCCTTTTTCCAGGGCGCGGAAGATGACCGCGGCGTTGATCCCGTTGAGGATGGGCATGGCCACATCGAGGATGGCGAGCGAAACCGGCTGGTTTTCCTTCAGCCGCGCCGTGACCTTGTTGATGAACTCCTCGCCGTTCTGGCAGGGCTCGACCTGCTTGGAGATGCCCTTTTCCAGGATCATGTTGCCGATGCTTTTCAACAACAACGGGCTGTCCTCCGCGGCAATCACATACTGCAACGGCCGGATCTTCTGATCCTTCTTCGGCTGGGCTTTTTCCGTCTGCAGGATCAGGCCGCAGTTGCTGCAATGCGCCAGTTCCTCGCCGCCCGAGACCATCACGAAATACTCGACATCCTCGCCGCAACTCGGACAGTATAGCTTCGTCCCGTTTGTCACTTTTCTCTCTCCTTGCGCCCTCTTTTTTCAGATTATCCCGGCCCCGCCGGATTGTCAAGCCGGGGCGGACCTGACCGTCTAACTCTTTTTTAATAACAGCTTGCCCACCGAGTCCTCCCCTCCATCTGGTATTCTGGTACCAGAATACCAGATGGAGAGATCTTGTCCGGGGCTTCTGCGAGCGAAACGCTTTAGAGTGCGGACTTCGGCGAGCTCAGTCGAGCCGTGGCCGTTCCACCGCTTTTAGCTCGGTGTCTGGTTGGTGTCTGTTTGGGGTCATCTATGAAAGCCCATGTCAAGAGAAATTCTTCCCCTGACGGCCAAATTTCTTTGGCTGGGAGGGCGCTCCGACTGCGATGCCGTGCGGCTTGGGTCCCCGGGAATTTACGGTCTTGGTCAGAGCCGGTTGCCCG
>CAIUDS010000737.1 GCA_903897985.1 uncultured delta proteobacterium | reverse complement strand
TCTTTATCATAATATTGAGCGAGAATGTTTTGACGGAATGAAGATTCTTTGACGGCTATGCTTTCCGCCAATAATAACCGCGTTCGTGACCTATGAATTTTTCAATCCATTTTTGCCAGCGGCCCCATCTATGATCCGCCATAATATGGGCAGGATGCCTTCCCTTCACTGATAAATCGCTTAATTCCAAATTGGTTGTGGTGATTTTAGTCCCATTGGTTGGCAAGGCTTCATAAAACTTTTTCAGGTTTTCGGGCAAGCCGGGACATTTCCAGTCTTTGGGAGTTTTGCCCGCGCTGCCCGCGTCCGCCGCTTCTTTCCCTTGCTCCGGCATTTTTGGCAAGCCGATCATGGCCTGGACCCTTTTAATAAAATCGGGATGGAGATAAATCTCTTTTTGAGTCTTAAGGTTCTTTCCGTGAAGCTGGAGATTATTTAAAAACCTTCTTGCGCTATCCCGGAGAATTTTATCCCTTTGGCCCGGACTCAAATTGGGATCATTCCTTAATGCTCGCTCCATATCTCTGTCTTGGATACGGCTGATTAAGGAAGCGACTTCGTCTGCAAATTTTTCGGGGTCATTGGGGGTGTCTCCGGTATCGGGAACTATGAAGCTGAATCCTGATTTAAACTTATAACTTTTTCCTGTGGCTTCCGGTTTCTCGCTTGGTTCTGATTTGCTTTTTTTCATTTTCCGCCTCCCGTTGCGGTTGCCCGAATGTTTGGCCGGGGGCAGGGTGTCGGGATTCACCTTTTCGGGGATCAGCCTATCCCCCGGCGCACTTGGGTCTATTCTAACCTGTCAAAGATTTCCAATCCAGCCCTGGTCAAAACTCCGGCCGGTTGGCGCTTGGTTGCGCGTGGGGCCGCTCTGCCTGTCCACCAGGGGAGCCGGGCAAGGATCCGCGGCCAGGGGCATCCTGGTTGATTATATCGCGTCATCACCGCGCCTTCCTTTCGGTTTCCACGATCAAGGCGATTTCGCGCCGGGCCTGCTCGCTCAATTTCGGCCAAGCGTCCACCAGGGCGCGCAAGTCGGGCGGAAAATCGGTTTTCGGTTGTGCTCCGGTTATGCTCTGGTTGTGTATCCCTGCCCGCTCCAGCCCTTCCCCCGCCGATTCCCTGCCTGCTCCGGCTTCCAGGCCAAGCCCTTGATTCTGTCCGGGTTTGCGCCGATTCTGTCCTTGCGAGTCCCCGGAGTGCTCCGGCTGGATTCTTGGTTCAAATCCCGCTGGGGACACCAAAAAATTCAATGACTTGCTCGCTCCGCGCTCAGCATACACCACTCGCATCGCAGCCTACCCAGACCAATGGCAGCAGAGAGTTTTTTTTGTTGTCATACCGCGCTTCGCTGTCTTCTAGGGGCCGCAGACACTCTTGTCTGCGACATCAAAATTCAAGCGCAACGCGATAGCTGGACCCCTGATGATCGTGTGATGTTGAGTCTGGGTTAATCGTGCTTGCTGGTCCCGCCGTAGCGGGACGCCCGCTCGTCCAGCTCGCGCTGAATCGCCCGCAATTGCGGGCACCCACGCCCTTGCACTGATGAAACGGATTAAACTGATTAAGATGATTAAGCCCATAATCGCCTCGGCGCTACTT
>CAIUDS010000736.1 GCA_903897985.1 uncultured delta proteobacterium | reverse complement strand
TCCTTTCAGGTGATCTTCTGGGGCGTGCCTCAAACAACAATTCCTTCGCATGCGAAGGATCTAACATAAATCGGGCAAAAAGTTGTCCAACCAATGGGGGGAACCTCAGAAGACATCAGGAATTAGCTAAGGTCCTAAATATTCCCTTAAAAAGAAAACCTGGCGCTCCAGATGTCGCACCTCTTCCAATCAAACGAAAGCTCATTAAGCCTTTGCCCTCAGTTGGTAGTAAAAAGCCCGAGCCTGGCATAAGAGAGGAAGATTACAGCCACATCCTGGGTGTTATACGGCATGAGGGTAGAACTTTCGAAACCACCGTTCCAACCTTTGCCAAATTTGATGAGGAAGAGCTGCGTGACATCATACTTGCTCACCTTAATGGACACTATGAAGGTGATGCAACCGGAGAAACTTTCCGTAAATTAGGTAAAACTGACATCCGAATTGAAGCTGAAAACCGAGCGGCTTTTGTTGGGGAATGTAAGGTTTGGTATGGGCAAAAAGAACTGCATGAGGCGGTTGACCAGCTATTAAGATATTTAACTTGGAGAGATTGCCGGGATGCATTGATCATCTTCAATAAGACTGTAGCCGGGTTTGCCGATCTTCAGAAAAAGGTCCCAGAAATTCTGGGGAAACATCCTAAATGCATTAAGCAATTACCTTGCGATCAACCGGGAGAGTTTCTATTTCAATTCAAATCCGCTCAGGATGATGATCGTGTAGTGCTCATTCAGGTTTTTCTCTTTGACCTGTACATTGCCGAAAAAAGCCAAAAGCAAAGGAGAAAAATGATGAGGGATACTCCATCCTTTAAAGAGGACCACATTTCCCAAATACCGGCTCTCCAGCTTCTCATCAACTTGGGCTGGGAATACCTAACCGAGGGAGAAGTTCTCAGGGCGAGAGGGGAGAAACTTACCAATGTGCTCCTGGAAAGGATTCTGGAAGACCAGCTCCGGAAGATCAATAAAATTGTGTTCAAGGGCGAAGAGGTCCCGTTTTCCGAAGCAAATATTCATGGCGCGATCCAGGCTCTGAAAGAAGTTCCGCTTGACGGCCTGGTCCGGACCAATGAGAAGATTTATGGCCTGCTTTGCCTGGGCAAGAGTATGCAGCAATCCATTAATGCGGACTTGAAGAGCTTTACGCTTAATTACATTGATTGGGAAAATACAGCTAACAATGTCTTCCATGTGACTGAGGAATTTGTGGTGGAACGGACCGCAAGCCATGAGACCCGGCGGCCTGACCTGGTGCTTTTTGTCAATGGCATCCCACTGGTGGTCATTGAATGTAAGCGGCCTGACCTGGGGTCCGAACTGAAAAAAGATGAGGCCATTGAGCAGGCCCTCTCCCAGATGATCCGGAACCAGAAGGAAGATGAAATACCCAAGCTCTTTTTATACTCCCAACTTCTAATGGCGGTTTCCAAGAATGATGCCAAGTACGCTACCGCTGGGACCGCGCTCAAGTTCTGGGCCGTCTGGCGGGAGAAGCAAAAGGTGGATGCGGAATTGAAACGCTTCATCAACCAGCCCTTGTCCCCCAGCCAAAAGGACAAGCTTTTTTCCAACCGGTTCAAATATGTCCGGGCATATTTTGACCGGCTGGAGTCCGAGGGCCGGGAGATTACCGGCCAGGACCGGGCCTTATACGCGCTTTGCCGTCCGGACCGGCTCCTGGAGCTGATGTTCCGGTTCATCCTTTTTGATGAGGGCGAGAAGAAGATAGCCCGGTATCAGCAGTTTTTTTGCGTGAACAAGATCCTGGACCGGATCAAGGACCAGGACCGGGAGGGCAAGCGCAAAGGCGGGGTGGTCTGGCATACCCAGGGGAGCGGGAAGTCGCTGACTATGGTCATGCTGGCCAAAGCCATTGCATTGGCCCAGCCTCCGATTGAGAACAACCGGATTGTCCTGGTCACGGACCGGATTGACCTGGATGACCAGATTTACAGAACCTTCCTAGCTTGCCGGGAGGAATTGGTCCAGGCTAACACCGGAGCTCATCTCATTGAACTTCTAAAGGATGCCCAGGACCGGATCATTGCCACTACCATCTTCAAGTTTGACAAGGCGCTCAACCGGAGCGAGAAGCCCATTACCAATCCCAATATCTTTGTCCTGGTGGATGAAAGCCACCGGACCAATTACGGGGAGACCCATGCGAAGATGAAAAGGGTCCTGCCCAATGCCTGTTATATCGGCTTCACCGGGACCCCGCTCCTCAAGAAAGACAAAAACACCATGCAGAAGTTTGGAGGCATGATTGATACCTACACCATTTCCGAGGCGGTGGAGGACAAAGCGGTTGTCCCGCTCCTCTATGAGGGCCGGTATGTGCCCCAGGATGTGAATGAGAAAATGGTGGACAGTTGGTTTGAGCTAATCACGGAAAACCTTACCCAGGCCCAGAAGGCGGACCTCAAGCGAAAGTTTGCCAAGGCTGATCCGCTTAACCGGGCCGAGCAAAAGGTCATGATTGAAGCGCTGGACATCTCCAGCCACTTTGCCAACAACTGGAAAGGGACCAGGTTCAAGGCCCAGTTGGTTGCGGACCGGAAAATCACGGCCCTGAAGTTTAAGAAATATCTGGATGACTACGGCAAGGTCCGCTCCGAGGTCCTTATTTCCGGCCCGGATGAACGGGAGGGAGAGGATGACATCTACACCGAGAACAAGGAGCCGGTGAACAGGTTCTGGAAGACGATGATGGACAAGTTTGGCACGGAAAAGCAGTACAACAAGCAGGTGATCAATGCCTTCAAGTACGGGGATGAGTTGGAGGTCATCATTGTGGTGGATAAGCTCCTGACCGGGTTTGATGCCCCGCGCAATACGGTCCTCTACCTGACCAGGAAGTTGGAGGACCATAACCTCCTGCAAGCAATTGCCAGGGTGAACCGGCTGGAGGAAGGCAAGGAATACGGGTACATCGTTGACTATTACGGGGTGCTTTCCGAGCTGGGGAGCGCCCTGGACTTGTATGGAAAGCTGGCCGGGTTTGATAAAGATGATCTCCAAGACCTGGCAACGGCGGTTACTGACATCAATGAGCATATCAAATCGCTGCCCCAGAAGCATAGCGACCTCTGGGACATCTTCAAAGGCATCAAGAACAAGCTGGATGAGGAGGAGTTTGAGCGGCTATTGGCTGATGAGGAGAAGCGGGACAAATTCAAAGAATCGCTCTCCGTTTATGCCCGGACCCTGGGGATAGCAGTTGCATCGGAAAAGTTCCTGGCCGATACCCCGGCCAAGAAGATGCAAAAATATACGGAGGACTTGAGGTTCTTTATGAACTTGAGGTCCGTTGTAACGAAACGCTACTCCGAGGAAGTGAACTTTGGGGAGTATGAGGAGAAAATCCAGAAGCTGATTGATACCCATGTGGGATCGGACCGGGTGGAGAAGATCACCGCCCTGGTCAACATTTTTGACAAGGAGAACTTTGCCAAAGAGGTTGCCAAGGTTGAAGGCAAAGCGGCCAAGGCGGATACCATTGCCAGCCGGACTGGGAGCACTCTGGAGGAAAAATGGAAATCAGAGGACCCCGCCTTTTATGAGAAGTTTTCCAAAATGCTGAAAGAGGTCATTGAGGCATTCAGAAACAAGCGGATCTCCGAGGCGGAGTATTTGAAACGGGTCCAGGAGATCATGGAATCGGTCCAGAACCGGACCGGGGATGACATTCCGGACTTGCTCAGCAACCATGATGTGGCCAAGGCATTCTTTGGGATCATCAACCTGACCTTGGAAGAGACCGGAGGGGAAGAAAAAGCGGGCCGAGACTTTGAGGCCCAGGCCGCGCTGGGTATTGATGAGATAGTGCTGGGCAGAAAGATCGTAAACTGGGAATACAACACGGACATTCAGAACCAGATGCGGAACCAGATTGAGGACTATCTGATTGGCTTGCAAGGCCAGACCGGGATCAAGCTTTCCTTTGAGGACATGGATAAGATTATGGAGGAATGCCTGGGCGTGGCTAGGGTCAGGTATCATTCATGAAGGGCAAGGCAAAGCCGATCCGGCTTGCTTTTAAGTACGGCCAAGCGGAAATTCCGTTTGCGCTTGAGTTCCGGGACCGGAAATCGCTGGCCATAACCATTGGCGCGGACCTCAAGGTCAGGGTGGTTGCTCCCAAGGACAAACCCGTGGAGGAGGTCCTGGCCAGGGTCAAGAAGAAGGCCAAGTGGATCCTCCGTAAAAAGGATTACTTTTTACGCTTTCATCCCCTGACCCCGCCCCGGCAATATGTGAGCGGGGAAACTCATATCTACCTTGGGAGGCAATACCGTTTGAAGGTAGTCCAGGACCAGGACGAGATGGTCAAATTGCGTGGCAAATACCTTTTTGTTTACGGCCAGAAACGGCCCAGGCGCGTGAAAGAGCTTCTTGGAGAATGGTATCAGGGCCATGCAACGATGATTTTTACAAAGCACCTTGAAGAGTGCTATAGGACAGTCAAAAAATACGGTATCACCTACCCCAAAGTCCAGGTCCGGAAAATGCAGAAGCGTTGGGGGAGTTGCTCCCAGGCCGGGAATATCCTTTTGAACACCGAATTGGTCAAGGCTCCGATTTACTGTATTGAGTATGTAATTATGCACGAGCTTTGCCATTTGAAGGAAAGGAACCATACCAAGAGCTTCTATAAGCTTCTATACCGGTGTATGCCTGATTGGGAAATGCGCAAGAAGCGCCTAGCAGGGTGTTGAAAAATTCCCTATTCTTCCTGTTTTTTCTCCTTCGACCATGTTTCAACTAGACTTCAGACCATTTGCGCTTGCTTTATTTCGGTCAACTCATTCAATTTTCTCTTCG
>CAIUDS010000735.1 GCA_903897985.1 uncultured delta proteobacterium | reverse complement strand
GTTTCAACGGTTGGTTTTCTTTGCCTGAGAATATCCTGCGAGAGTTGAAGATTGAGCTTCTCGCTTACGATGTTTTTATGCTGGCTAATGAAGAAGAAGTGGAATTGCCGGTATATGAGGGAGAAGTCGAGATTTTTGACCAAAAGTTTCCTGCTTGGTTTGTTCCCGGTCCCCCACTCGCAGGAATGGAATTCCTTTCCTCCGTCGGCTCGGAACTCGTGTTTTTACTAAAGCAGAAAAAAGTTTTACTACGCGCCTGAGATATTTAGATCAGCTTTCTTCCCAAATCCGGATCAACTCTTGCACCCGTTTGGAAATTGACTCCGCGCAGACAATTTCGGAGATAAAGGCCGCGGCGGAGGCGCCGGCGTGTTTGATCTGAGCCAGGTTCTCGCGCTTGATCCCGCCGATGGCCACCACCGGTTTTTGGACCTGCGCGCAAACCTCCCGGAGTTTCTCAACGCCCTGGATCGGCGTGGGCCGGCCCTTGGTCGCGGTCGGGAAGATCGCCCCGAACGCGACATAATCCGCGCCGGCTGTCTCCACCTCCAGCGCCTCTTCACGGCTGTGGGTGCTCCTCCCGATGAGCAGGCCGGGCGCTAAAATCTTCGCCTGTTCCACCGAAAGGTCGTCCTCCCCAAGGTGCACCCCGGCCGCGCCCAACTCCCGCGCCACTTCCACCACATCGTTGATGATCAGGAGCGCCCCGTAATTTTCGCAGAGCAGCGCGAGTCCGCGCGCGGTTTTATAAAACTCGCGCCGCATCAGGTTTTTGGCCCGGAACTGGATCAGCCTGGCGCCTCCGTCCAGCGCGGCCTTGGCGATTTCGACATGGCTTTTATCGGGAACCAGGGAATTGTCGGCGAGGACATATATGCCTTGAATCAGTTTTTGATAATCAGGGCCGGGCATTTTTTATGATGTGTTCCGCGCAACGGGTGGCAAACGCCCAAATGGTTTCCTGCGGATTCACGCCCAGCGAACTCGGGAACACGCTGGCATCGGCGATGAAAAGGTTTTGGAGGTCCCAGGATTCGAGGTTAAGGTTGACCACGGATTTTTTGGGTTCGGCGCCCATGCGGCAGGTTCCCATGGGATGGAAGGCCATGAGCAGGAACTGGCTGGCATCAACTTTAAGGTCCTGATATTTTTCCACCTCGAGCAAGGAATTGATTTCCGGGAAGCAACTGGTGGTGGTCAAGACTTTTTTGGCGCCGGCCGCGAACAGGATGCGGGCGGAAATGAGCGCGGCCTTTTTGAGCGCGTCGGCGTCGCGCTGGTTGATGTTGTAGGTCATCATGGGGTCGCCGTCCACGCCCACGGTGACCTTGCCGGTGGAGGTGTCGCTGACCATGGTGCCGATGCTGGCCAGCTTGCGGAATTCCTTCAAATGTCCCCAGAGCTCCTTGCCGAAGCCGAGCATGCCGGGGAACTCCGTGGCCGGCGCGGTAAAGGTCGGTTCGAGCATGATCCCTAAGTCCGCGTAGTCGTCTATGTAGAGGCTCTGGCCCACGCCGTGGTGGCCGTCAATGAACTGGTCGAAAACCCCGAGCACCCGCCCGCACAGGTGGAGCTTCAGGTTCTTGCCCACCTGGCCCGAGCTGTTGCAGATGTCGCTCTTGAGCAGAAGCACCGGCGTGTTCAAGGCGCCCGCGGCCACCACCACCAGGTCGGTCGAGATTTCAATCAGGTGCCGGAAAATCCCGGTCTCCCGGTCGCGGAACGACCCGCGCACGCCTAAAACCCGCTCTTTGTCGTGGATGATGACCTCGGCCTTGGCATCGCAGTAAATCTTGGCGCCCAGCTCCACCGCGCGCGGAATATAATTCAGCGTCATCGCCTCTTTGGCGTCCTCCCGGCAGCCGCAGGTGCAGGTGCAACAACCCTTGCACCGGTCGTTGACATTGCGCAAAATCGGCATCGGATGCAGCCCGAGCCTTTTCGCGCCCTCGGCGACGATCTCGCCGTTTTTGCCCATCACCTCCGGCGAAATCGGCCGGACATTCATCACCTCTTCCACCTGGTCGTAGTAGGGCGCCAGGTCTTTGGCCGACCAGCCCTTCACGCCCAGCTCTTCCCATTTTTTGTGCGTCGCCGCGGGCAGCCGAAAACAGGTCCCCATGTTTATCACCGTGGTTCCGCCCAGGCACCTGCCGGTCGGCACCAGCACCGTGGGAATGCCGATGGTGGTGTCCATACCCTGGTTCCGGTACATCTTCATGAAGCATTCAATCGGGGTCTGAGGATAATCCTTGCTGAAATAATTTCCGCCCTCTTCCAGCACAATCACCTTCAGGCCGGCCGAGGCCAGCTCTTTCGCGATGACCGCGCCGCCCGCTCCCGAGCCGATCACACACACATCGCACCTTTCCCGGACCGTGCCCTTGATCGTCTTTCCTTCTATAATCGCGCCCGCCATGTTCTGGTTCCTCTTACGGCTATTATTAACTCAGTTGTTTTTTCTGTCAACCATTGCCGGGGGCGCAGGCCTCTTGCCGGCATTTTCAAACGAAGGGCAGGCTGGAAGCCTACCCCACCACGGCGGATTTTATTTGCCGAGCTCGGCGCTGTAGTTTTCCGCGCGGTGGCGGACGATGTCTCCGGTGACCATGTAAATGACATCCTCCGCGATGTTGGTGGCGTGGTCGGCGATGCGCTCGAGGTGGCGGGAGGCGCTCAGGATGTGGACATAGCAATCAATCTGCTCGGGGTGTTTGAGGATTCCCGCTTCGATTTTCTTGTACATCTGGCGGTTCATTTCGTCAACCTCATCGTCGCTGGCGCAAACATCCAGGGCGGTCCGGGCATCGAGGTTGACCAGGGAATCCAGGCTTTTCTTGAGCATGAGTTGGGTCTTTTCGCACATGGCCGGAAAATCGAGCGGGGTGTCAATTTTTTTCTGGGTGGCCAAAAACGCGGCGCGTTCCGCGATGTCCACCGCCAGGTCCCCGATTCGTTCGAGGTCGTTATTGATCTTGAGCACGGCGATGATGAAGCGGAGGTCTATGGCCACGGGCTGATGCAGCGCCAGGATTTTCAGGCATTCCTCCTCCAGGTCCACCTCCATCTGGTCAATCTCCGGATCGCCCGCGATCACCTTTTCCGCCAGCCTGGCGTTGCGGTCCTGGATCGCCTTCACCGCCTGGTTCACGCGCTCCTGCACGATCGCGCCCAGTTCCAGGATCGCCTTTTTCAATTTCTCGATTTCGCGTTCCATGATTCTGGCCATGTCATCCTCCTCAGCCGAACCGGCCGGTGATATAGTCCTCGGTCTGCTTTTCCAGGGGCTTGGTGAAGATCCGCCGGGTGGGTCCGAATTCCACAATCCGGCCCTCGTAGAAGAAGGCGGTGAAGTCGGAAATCCGCGCGGCCTGCTGCATGTTGTGGGTCACGATCACCAGGGTGTAATTCTGTTTCAGGCTCTCGATCAGGTCCTCGATCTTGGAGGTCGCCACCGGGTCAATCGCGCTCGTGGGCTCGTCCATCAAGAGCAGTTCCGGCTCCACCGCGATCGCCCGGGCGATGCACAGCCGTTGCTGCTGTCCGCCCGAAAGCGCGGTGGCCGAATCCTCCAGCTTGTCCTTCACCTCGTCCCACAAGACCGCCCGTTTGAGCGCGTCCTCCACCCGATCAAAGACCTCGCCCTGGTTCAGCCGGTAATGCAGCCGCAGCCCGTAAGCCACATTCTCGAACACGCTCATGGGGAAAGTGGTGGGGCGCTGGAAGATCATGCCGATCTTGCGGCGCAGCTCGATGATGTCCACGCCCGGGGCGAGGATGTTTTCCCGGTCCAGGATCACCTCGCCTTGGGCGCGCTGGTCGCGGTAGATTTCATAGATTCGGTTATACACGCGGATATGGGTGGACTTGCCGCAGCCGGACGGGCCGATGATCGCGGTGACCCGGTTGGCGGCGATCTCGAGGGAATTGTCGAACAGGGCCTGGTGCCGGCCGTAGAAGAAATTCAGGTTGCGCACCACGATCCGGGGCGGGTTTTTGGGTCCCGGCCCGGCGCCCTCTCTGCCGAGGGACTCGAACCGCTCGGGCGGGATGAGCAGGCTTGGGAAATCGGTTTTGTTCATTTCCTGGCCTCCCGGAGCGTGAGCCGGGTGACGATATTGAGGAACAGCACCGCGGCCATGATGATGAGGGAAGCCCCCCAGGCGGTCTTTTGCCAGTCGCGGTACGGGGACATGGCGTAGTTGAAGATGGTGACGGTGAGGTTGGCGGTCGGCTGGCCGAGCGATTTCATCCAGAACGGGCTGTTGAGCGCGGTGAAGAGCAGGGGTGCGGTCTCCCCGCTCACCCGGGCGATGGCCAGGATCACCCCGGTGATCAGCCCGGCCTTGGCCGCGCGGAACAGAATTTCCACGATCACCTTCCAGCGCGGGGCGCCCAGGGCCAGCGCGGATTCGCGGAGCGGATTGGGCACCAGGAGCAGCATGTCCTCCGTGGTCCGCGCCACGATCGGGATCATGATGATGGCGAGCGAGACCGCGCCGGCGAACCCGGAAAAATGTCCCAATGACACCACCAGCAGGGTATAAACGAACAGGCCCACGATGATCGAGGGGATGCCCATCATCACATTGGTGGCGAACCGGACATAATCGCCGAAGCGGGTCTTTTGCCCGAACTCGGCCAGATAGACCCCGGCGAACATTCCGATCGGGACCCCGATCACGCCGCCGAGCAAGACCATGGCCAGGGTGCCGACCAGGGCGTTGGCCACGCCGCCGCCGCCGATCCCGGGCGGGGTGGGCAGCCGGGTGAAGAACGCGAGCGACATGGCCCCGGCGCCCCGGTCCAAAACTTCGTAAATGATCCAGGACAGGGCCAGGATGCCGACCAGGGCCGCCAGGCTGGAAACCAGGCGCATGGCCAGGTCGGTCATTGCGCGGGCGAGTTTGGAACGCTTGTTCATGCCCTGCCCGTGCCTTTTTGCAGCCGGTGGAGCCAGACCTGGGCGAGCATCTGGATCAGGAAGGTGATGAGGAACAGGATCAAACCGAGTTCCATGAGCGAACTTAGATAGATCGGGGCCGAGGCCTCGGCGAACTCGTTGGCCAGGGTGGAGGCGATGGTGTTGCCGGGGCTGAACAGGGACAGGCCGAGCCGGTGGTCGTTTCCGATCACGAAGGTGACGGCCATGGTCTCGCCGATGGCGCGGCCGAGTCCGAGGAACGAGGCCCCCAGGAGTCCGCGCAGGCCGTAGCGGACGGTGACCTTGTAGGTGACCTCCCAGGTGGTGGCGCCCATGCCGAAGGCTGATTCCTTGACCACGGCCGGGACCATCGAGAAAACCTCGCGCATCACCGCGCTGATGTAGGGCAGGATCATCAGGGCCAGGATGATGCCGGCGGAGAGCATGCCGATGCCCATGGGCGGTCCGGAGAACAGGGGCAGGAACCCGAACGAGTCTGAGAGCGCGGGCTGGACATATCCGCTCATGAACGGCGCGAACACGAACAGTCCCCACATGCCGTAGATGATGCTGGGGATCGCGGCCAGGAGTTCGATGGCATACCCGACCGGCCGGCTCAGCGCGGGCGGGGCCAGTTCGACCAGGAACAGCGCGATCACCAGACTCAAGGGCACGGCCAGCACCATGGCGATCAGGGTCGAGACCAGGGTTCCGAAAATGCTGCTCAGCGCGCCGAAATCATCGGTCACCGGGTTCCAGGCGCTGGACAGGAGGAACCGGAAGCCAAACTGGCCGATCGAGAGCCGCGAATTCCTATATAGCTCGAACAGAATCCCGAGCATGATCACGAACACCATGCTCGCGCACAAGCCCGTGGCCAGCCGGAAGACGGCATCGGCCCGGTTATGGTTGGCTTGCTTCCTTTCCATGCTTTGTCAAAGCCCTCGGGGCGGAGACTTTCGTCTCCGCCCCCCAAGGGCAAAACGCTTTGAAGGAGAGAGAAATGTATCTAGCTTATGGCCAAAGAGGCTTGTCCGATGATTTCACCTCATTGGTCCAGGTTTTTTCCACCAGCTCATAAACCTTCTGCGGGATCGGAACATAATTGAGCTTCTTGGCCGTGTCCGCTCCATGCTGGTAACACCAGTCAAAGAACTTGAGCATTTCCTTGGCCTGGTCCGGGTTCGCCTGGTCCTTATAGACGAGGATGAAGGACGCGCCGCTGATGGCCCAGGTTTTTTCGCCGGGCTGGTCGGTCAGGACCAGGTAATAGCCCGGGGCTTTTTCCCAGTCCGCGTTCGCGGCCGCGGCCTGGAAAGCCTCGATCGTGGGCATGACGAATTTTTGGGCCTGGTTTTGGAGCTGGACATAGGCGATTTGGTTTTCCTCCGCATAGGCGAATTCCACATATCCGATGGCGCCGCCGATTTGCTGGACATACGCGGCCACGCCTTCATTGCCCTTGCCGCCCACGCCCGCGGGCCAGGCCACGGCCTTGTCCGTGCCGACCTTGCTGTGCCATTCCGGCGAGACCTTGTCCAGGTAGTTGGTGAAAATCCAGGTGGTGCCGGAGCCGTCGGCGCGGTGGACCACGGTGATGGCGGTGTCCGGAAGTTTTACGCCCGGATTGAGTTTCGTGATCTCCGGGTCATTCCACTTGGCGACCTTGCCCAGGAATATGTCCGCCAGCAGCGGCCCGGACAGCCGTAGCTGTCCTGGTTTGACATCCTTTAGGTTGATGACTGGTACCACCCCTCCGATGATCATGGGGAATTGGGTCAGTCCCGCGGCCTTGAGTTCCTCCGGCTTGAGCGGCGCGTCCGAGGCCCCGAAGTCAACGGTCCTGGCCTTGATCTGGGCGATGCCCCCGCCCGAGCCGATGGACTGGTAATTGAGTTTAATCCCGGTCAACTGGTTGTATTGATACGCCCATTGCGAATAGAGCGGATACGGGAAAGTCGCCCCGGCGCCGTTGAGCGTGGCCGGACCCGCCGGCAGCACCTGGTTCGATAAAACCATGGCGCAGAAAACCGCTCCCATCCCTAAAATCTTGGTCGTCATGTTTTTCATTTCCGTTTTCTCCTTGGCGCAGGCGGAGCAGGTATCCCGCTCTCGCCTGCTTTAATTTAGATACCCATTGTTAGGATTTGGTTAACATCCCATTAATCTCAGGTTAAATCCGTTTTCCCCGGCCCAATCAGAGCCAAATGATCAGGTCCAGCTGATAGCGGTCATAATTCAAGTTGTTGGGCTCGGGGTCGTCTGGTGAAATGTACTTGGTGTTGTCATACCAGGTGAATCCGAGCACGACATTGTTAAAGACCGCGAAATTGGCGGTGTAGATGTTTCCTTTGTTGTCCGTCCCGCCGCCGCCGAAATCGGAGTCGCAGAACTCGCCGATCACCGCGTCTTTTTGCAATTCGCGGTACTGGTATCCGAGCGACCAGGTGAACTGTTTCTGGGCCTTGCCGATGGCGATCCCGCCCAGCCAGCCGACATTGTCGTCATCGTTCTGGTCTTTGTCGCTGATCCCATTGTTGACCGCATAGTC
Organism: uncultured delta proteobacterium; assembly: GCA_903897985.1. GTDB lineage: Bacteria > RBG-13-61-14 > RBG-13-61-14 > RBG-13-61-14 > DRUE01 > CAIYYW01. The sequence goes on along the minus strand of CAIUDS010000735.1, from coordinate 8,348 downwards.
CCCGAAAAGCGTGATCGGGATTTTGCCGGCCATAAATCCGAATTCGGCTGACCCCTCGGCGATTTCGTAGGCGTTCAGGTAATTGCCTGCGGCATCTAGGGAATTTCCGGCTGAGGCATAATACGGCAGATTGTCTTGGGTGTTGGTCCAATCGTAATAGGCGCCGGCGCCTGTGAAATAAACACTGCCGTCATCGGATTTGACCTTGATTCCGGCCTGGCCGCCATAAAGGATCCCGTCATTCGCAGTGGTCTCGCGCTCCATGACCCAGTAGCCGAAACCGGTGACGAACGGGACGAAGTTGCCTAGGTCCGGGGCATAGCTCAGGGACAGCCCTTCCGGGTTCACATCGTGGTCCCAAACCAATTGGTTTTTGCCCGGGATGAACAGCGGGTTCGCCATGATCCCGCCCCGGAACGACATCCCCTTCAGCGCTTGCGGATGATAATCCATGTAAGCCTGGTCCAACCAGATGCTCTTTCCCGCCCACGCGCTGCCCAGGGTCTGGTTGCGCGAATTGGGCTCGCCCACTCCGCTGGCCAGCCGGAAGGTCAGACTCCAATCATCCGTCGGCCTGACTTGCATCCCGAACCGCGCCCGGATCCGGTCCCGCACCCGGTAGTAATCGTCCAGGTCGTCTCCCAGCTCCTGGTCAATTTCCTCGTGCCGGTAACGGAAGTCGGCGATGGGCGTAATTTTGTCCATCCAGTTGGTTCCCCCGTTTGGCGTTTGGGCTTGTGCCGTAGACCCGAGCCAGGCAGACAAAACAATCCCCATCACAAGATACCATTTTCTCTTTCCCATTTTCCTTGTCCTCCTTTGCCTTTTTTTTCATTTTCATTCCCCCGAATTTTTTTTCGGTCGGGGAAGAGAATGGAGATTGAGTATTAGGGGATTACGAGGAAAAAACTAAAAGGGCAAAAGGATTTGGTTAAAAAATGGTTAGTTGGCGGGTATACAAATACTAAATTTGCTGCCTTGGCCGGGAATGCTTTCCACCGAAACCGAGCCCTGATGCGCCCGGGCAATATGTTTCACAATCGCCAGACCCAGGCCGGTCCCGCCCAGTTTGCGGCTGCGGGACTTGTCCACCACATAGAACCGCTCGAAGATCCGGGACAGGTGCGCTTTATCAATCCCGATACCCCGGTCCTCCACGGTGATCACCAGCCAGCCCGGATCCTTTTTGGCCTCCACCCTCACCGCGTTCCCCGGCTCGCTGTATTTGAGGGCATTGTCAACCAGGTTGATCACCGCCTGCTCGAGCAGATCCGCATTTACCTTCGCGCTCAAATCCTCCGGGCAGCTCAACTCGAGCGGAATCTTTTTTCCCGCCGCGGCCGGCTGAAGCGCGGAAACCGCGGATGCGAGGATCGGCCGGATCCGGGCCGGTTCCAGCTTGAGCCCGATTTTTTCGTCTTCCTGCTCGATACGCGAGAGCAGGAGCAGGTCGTCAATGATCCGGTTCAGGCGGTCCGCCTGCTCCGAGATGATGTTCACGAACCGCGCCGCGTCTTCGGGGTTCTTGAGCGCGCCGTCCAACAGCGTCTCGACAAAGCCCTTGAGCGCGGTGACCGGGGTCTTGAGTTCATGCGAAACATTGGCCACGAATTCCTTGCGCAAATTCTCGAGCTGCTTGAGCCGCGTTATGTCATTGAGCACGATCACCGCGCCGCTGCCCTGGTCCCGCGCGTCGGAAATGATCGCCCCGTGCGCCTGCAGGAACTTTGAGGTTTCCTGCTCCAAAACGATTTCGCCTTCCACCGGCCCCGGCTCGGTCAGGGTTTTGCGGATCAGCCTTTGCAGCGCCGGGTTCCGGATCAACTCCTGGATGCTCCGACCCTTCAGCTCCGGCGATATTCCCAGCATCCTCAATCCGGCCGCGTTCACGCTCAGCAATCGTTCATGGCTGTCCACCGCAAGGACCCCTTCCACCATGCTCCCCAGGATCGCATCCTGCTCATTGCGCTGGCTGGAGATGGCCCGGATTCTCTCGTCCAGTTGCGCCGCCATCTGGTTCATGGTTTCGACCAGGCCCGCGATTTCCTCCGAACCGGCCACGGATAATTTGCGGCCCAATTCCCCCCGGGCGAAAATCTCCGCGCCGCGTTTAAGCTCTTCCAGCGGCCGGCTGATCCGCCTCGAAATGGCCAGGGTGATCAGGCCGGAGAGCAGCGCGATCACCAGGCCCGCGAAGGCGATCTTGAAATAAATGCCCCGGACCGCCTTTGATATGGATTGGAGCGAGGCCGCGGTCCGCACCACCCCGATCACCTTGCCGCCCTTCTCGAGCGGAAGCGCCGCGTAAATCATGGGCTCCTTCAAGGTCGGGCTCATTCTTTGGCTCCGGCCCAACTGTCCGGCAAGCGCCGCGATCACCTCGGGCCGGTCCGAATGATTGGCCATGAGCGCGGGGTTTTCCATCGAGTCGCCGATCACGCGGCCGGAGGGATCAATCACCGTGATCCGGACCGATGAATTCCTGCCCAGCCGTTTGCACAAGTCATCCACCTTGGCCGCGTCCGCGAGCGCGGTCCCGCTTTCCAATTCATCCGCCAGCAGACGCGCCCGCGAGATCAAATCGGATCCCACCTGGTCCAGATAAAACCGGTAAAGGGATTGCGAGGCGTAAATGGACACGGCCGCGAGCGAAAGCAGGGTGATGAGCAGGAATGCCGGATAAATCTGCCAGAATAGTTTTCGTCCGGCCATTTTATTCCTTCATTCGGTAGCCCGCGCCCCGCACGGTCTCGATGAGATTGCCGGCCTTGCCCAGTTTTTTTCGCAAGCCCGCAATTTGCACATCCACCGACCTGCCGGTCACCGCGTAGTCCTCGCCCTTGACCGCGTCAATGATTCGGTCCCGGCTGAATACCCAGCCCGGCCTTTTTGCCAGCAGATGCAAAATTTCAAACTCGGTAAAGGTCAATTCGATCTCCGCATCATTCACCGAAACTTTCCGCTTGCCCGGGTCAATTTGCAAATGGTGGATTCGGATCAAATCCTTCGCGCCGCCTTTTTCGGCTTTCCTTCTCAAGACCGCCTTGACCCGGGCCAGCAGCACCCGCGGACTGAACGGCTTGGTGATGTAATCATCCGCGCCCAGCTCCAATCCCACCACCATATCGCTTTCCTCCGATTTGGCCGTGAGCATGATGATCGGGATGTTAATGGTGTCGGGGTTGCCTTTCAATATCTTGCACACCTCCAGGCCGTCCAGGCCGGGAAGCATCAGGTCCAGGATGATCAGGTCCGGCCGCATCGCCTTCGCCTTCTCGAGTGTCGCCTCGCCGCTGGCGGCGCACTCGACCGCATAGCCCGACTTGGCCAGGTTGTATCTGACCAGTTCCAAAATATCCGCCTCGTCGTCAACCGCCAATATTTTTTCTTTCCCTGCCATCTTCATAATCCTGATCTTGATCTGTTAAGTTTTCATTATAGCTCAATGAGGATTTTGTAAAAGAAGATTGTGGGCGGGGCTTGCCGCGCATGGAACGGACCAAGTCCGGGATTTCCGTTAAACCGTTTAGCTTTCCTCGGCCGCGTCTTTCCGATATAATCAATTCGATGAGGACCCGCCGGGACATTCTTTATCTGTTGTTGCTGGCCATGGCCGTGATTATTTTTCATCTGCCCAGCCTGAAGCCGGGCCGGGTCTTTTTCCTGCGCGATATCTCCGGAGAGGTGATCCCGCGAAGGGCGTTCTGGGTTGAAGCCCACGGCTTTTATCTCTGGAACCCGCGCTGTTTTTTCGGCTTGCCCGAGGCGGCCAACCCTCAGACCGAGGCATTTTATCCCTTCAATTTCTGGTTTATGCTGATGGGCGCCGAGCGCGGCCTGGTCTTTTACATTTTTTTTCATCACCTGTTATTCTTGCTCACGCTCTATCCGGCGGTCCGGCGGCTCGGGTTTGGCCCGGAAGCCAGCCTGATCAGTTCCGCGGGGTTCGGCTTCGGCGGGTTTATTTCTTCCATGACCAACCTGATCCTGCATTTGTCAACCGTGGCCTGGCTCCCGCTCCTCATCCTGCTGCTTTCGCAAGCGGCCCGAAACCGCTGGCTCCGGCCGGGCCTGCTCTTGGGCCCGGTGATCGCGTTCCAGATCCTGGCGGGAGAGCCTGAAGCCGCGGCCATGTGCTGGGCGCTCGCGCTCGGCGCCGTGTGCCTGGGGCCGGTTTTCCACGGCCGCCCGCGGGAGTGGCTCCGGCTCGGGGGCGCGCTGGCAGCCGGAATCCTGGGAGGGATCGTCCTGAGTCTGCCCCAGATTTCCCTGACCATGCAATATCTGCCGCTCACGAACCGCGGGGCCGGGCTGGGTCTGGAAGCCGCCCTGGATGGGTATCTCCAAAAAGGCAAATGGCTCTCCTTTTTCATCCCCAACCATTTCCTGCCCGCCAGCGCCGGCAGACTTTGGGGCCTGGGCCGCTTCAACAATTTCCCGTATTTCCACAGCTATTATGTCGGGATTTCGGTCTGGCTGATGGCTCTGGCCGCGCTGTGGAATCGCCATAAAGTCCAGGTCTGGATCTGGGTCGGGCTGGCGGCATTCTCCGTGGCCGCGGCGCAGGGGCCGGCCCTTCCGGTCTACTCGTTTCTTTTTCAGCATCTGCCCGGGTTTAACCTTTTCCGAATGCCGGAAAAATTCCTGTTCCCGTTCGGCTTCGCCATCTTCATGCTCTCGGCCTATGGCGCGCAAACGCTCGAAGCGCGCTTTTTCGGCCGGCCCAGGCTGGCCGTGGTTATGATCCTGGCCGGCGTTTTGGTGAGCATCCTGCTGATGGTTTTACCGCTCCATCCAGCCGAATTCGGAGACAACTATGTCAAACTCGCCAACCAACTCTTCCTCCATGCCGTCGTCAGAACCGCAGGAATCCTCCTCATCGCCGCCGGAATTATTCTTTCCCTCCGTCCGCAGACCGGGCTCCGGATCATCCGCGCCATGCCCTTCTTGATTGCGCTGGATCTGATTCCGGCCAATTATCTGGTCAACCCCACGGTGGACCGGAGTTTTTACCGGGCCAGCCGGCCGGTGGCGGAAATGAGCGCCCGATCCCGGAACCGGGTTTTCCCGATCCGGATCGCCACGCTCAAGAACTTGGGCAAGGAAAACACTATTGACCGGACCAGCGACCCGATCAGCCTTTACTCTCGACTCGAGAATGAACTCTCGAATTTTGGGCCGGCATATTTTCATCTCGATGATGTGACCTCGTATTCCACCTTTGACCTTGCCGAGGTGGACCGGTTTTTGCCCCTCCTGGACTGGAAGACGCGTAAAGCCGACAATCCGGTTTTGGCCCGGGCCGGCATCGAATACCTATCCTACAAGGACCGGGGATTTATCGCGCTGCCGACCCCGATCAGCCGGGCCGCGATCTATTATCATGCCGCGCGCTCCGAGAGTCGGGACGAAATCGTCCAGCTCTGGAAGGATCCCAATTTTCCCGCCCAAGCCGTGGTCTTGCTGGAGGCGGAGCCCGAAGAAGTTTCAGGAGCGCCACGGATGCGCATGAGCGATCCGGCGAAAATAGTCGTTTACCGGAACGAACAAGTTGTTATTGAGGCGGAGGCGAAAGATGCCGGGTGGCTGGTTTTGCTGGATACTTTTTATCCGGGCTGGAAGGCTGAGGTGGACCGCCGGCCGGAAAAAATTTATCGCGCGAACGGATTCTTCCGGGCAGTGAAAATTCCACCCGGCCGGCACCAGGTGGTGTTCAGCTATCGTCCCGCCGCTTTTTACCGGGCGCTCGAGGTGAGCCTGGCCGGGCTGGCGCTCTGGACGGGACTGCTTGCGCTGGCTTTAAGGAAAAATACTCCCGGCTGAGGAGTTCTGACCGCCCCGGCCTTTCCCGCCAAGGCCGCTATCCGCCCGAACGCTGTTTCATCCAGCCCGGGCTTTCCGGGCCTTCCGCCGTGAAAAGGGATTTAGGGGATTGGCAAAATGGCAAAATAAAAGTTTGGCGCGATCACGAAAAGGGGTCGGCGATAGGGGGCTTAAGGATGCCCCAGTTGATTATAAAGCTGGGTGACTCGGACCAGGTGGATGCGGGTGTCATAGAGCAGGCTGGCCAGGGTTTGTTTGAGTTGTTCGGAATCGCCGTCCTGGATTTCGAAGAGGTTCTTCTCGATCAGCAGGTTTTCGAATTGCATGGCCTCATGCAGGGCCTCGCGGATGGCGACCGGATTGCGCTCGGTGAAAACAATCTGGGCGCGGATGACTTCGGAATTATATTGGATGGCCCGGAGGCTGAACTTCCGCTCGCCATAGATGATCTGGTTTTTCTCGATCAACTCCTGGAGGGTCTGCATCATGAGCGCGTGGGTGCGCTCGGCCGCGGCCAGGTCTTTCCAGAAATCCTGGTATGCGGTCAGCCGCTCCGCATACAGGGTGTAAAGCATGGCCAAGCCGGTTTCAACTGTTTCCAGTTCCCGCGCCATAATGAGATGATGTTCCTTGTTAGCCATTAATGCTCCCGGGCCTCGCGGCCCTCTGATTGTTCACCGGCAAAGAACATATTTGCCGGCGTCCTGCTTGATTTTACCCCTTTTGACCATGCGCTCCAAATGCTTGGTGAGCATGGCCCATTCGCCGAATTCATAAAAATCCCTCGGCTCCCGCGGCTTCCGATAAATGATCCGGGCCGCCACGATTTCTTCAATGGTCCGGGGAGTTTCCAGCAAGTCTCGAAGTTTTTCCTCCCGATCCTCAATCACCGCCAGGTATTTCTCAACTTCTTTTTCAATGCTTCCCCGGTAAAGGGCCTGCTCGTGGCTCGCCACATAGGTTTGATGATTGATTCCCGCGATTCGTTTCGCCGAGGAGATGATCTGGTCAAGGTCCGAGCCGCGGTCTCCGTACCAGGGCCCGAAGCGGGTGAGGTCAATATCCGCGAGATAGATCAGGTCTTGAGCGGGAAACTGGAAACAGGAATGGCCGGGAGTATGGCCGGGCGTGTGCATGACCTTCATTTCCAATTTGCCCAGGCTGATCCGGTCGCCCTCGCGGAGCAAGCGGGAGACCTTGCGCGGCTGGTAGTGATATTGTCCGGTCAAAATTTTGCGCCAGGTTTCCCTGCGCTCGCCCTCCATCCGGTATTCATCAAGCAGCCGGTCCAGGCTTTCCATGGCCGGCGCGTCCAGCTCGGGAACCCAAAGCTCGGCCTGCGGGAACAGATAGCTGAACCAGAAATGGTCCTCGTGGTAGTGGCTCAGGATGACGGCATCCACTTTTTTGGTTTGGGCGAGGTTGCGCAGGAATTGCTCGTCCGAAGCCGGGTCAATCAGCACGGTCATGTCGTCCTCGAGCAGGAGCGAATGGCAATAGGGATACCGGCCTTGATTCTTGCCCAGGATCAGGCTTATCTCTTCGCAAAGCTTTTCAGTCATACCCTGATTTTACTTGGATTTGCCCCCGCGGGAAAGCGAGGAGCCGCTATTTTCTTCGGGCGAAAGCCCACGAGCCGAGGTAGAAGACCGCGGCAATGATATAGAGGAACCGGTAGCCGGTGAAAAGGGATGAGTATTCGCAAAAGCCTCCGAGCACGGCGCCCATGATGTTTGCGCCCAGGGCCGGCCCGGGCGAGTCCACCTTTTTGAAGCTGATGGCGAAGACGATACCGGAGAAGAGCACGGGCAGGGCCGCGAGTCCGCCGCCGGCGAGGATGCGGAGGGGGAGGGAGGCGGAGGCGAGCCGGCTGACGGGGAAGGCCAGGTTGAGCGCGAGCGCGGCGAGCAGGAGCAGATAGAAGAGATAAGTGCGTTGAAGTTTGAATAGTTGCACGGCCATGTTGGCGAGCAGGGCCATGACCAGGAACGCTCCGATCACCACGGAGTTGACCACCCAGGTCGAGCCGAAGAAGATGCTCATCTCGATGATGCTTTTGGTTTCGAGCAGGAGGAACCCGGCGCCGAGCAGGAAAAAGTGGGGGCTGATCTTTTTCATTTCCGGCACGGTCCGGAAGACGACCAGGAAAGAGATCAAAATAAGCGCGAGCAGGGTCTTGAAATAATCGGTTCTCCAGAAGGACTGGGTGGAGAGATAGAGGAACGGCCAGTTGTCAGTCGGGAGCCGGGAGCTCGGATAGGACCGGTAGAGGTTGGTGATGTCTTTCATGTTGGACAGGTCCTTGATGGAGCCGGACAGGGACTCCGGCCCGGCCAGGAAAATATTCCAGGGGACCTCGCTGAGCACGGCCTCTTTGGACTCGAGGGCATGGACCCGGCCGGGAAAGAGCTGCTCGAGCATCTGGAACAGCCTTATGCTCTGGGGCGAACCGGTGCGGGAAACATGCGCCACCACCAAAGTCCCGCCGGTTTTCAGCCTCCTCGCGGCCTCCTGCAAACCCTCCC
>CAIUDS010000734.1 GCA_903897985.1 uncultured delta proteobacterium | reverse complement strand
GACCAAGGGCCTGTGCAAGGATTTCGAGCAGATCCATGCGGTGGACGGGCTGGACCTTAAGGTCCAGCGGGGGGAGATGTTCAGCCTGGTGGGGCCGGACGGCGCGGGCAAGACCACCACTATGCGCATGCTCTGCGGGATCTTGGAGCCGACCGCGGGCGCGGCGAGCATCCTGGGCTACGACCTCAAGAAGAATTCCGAGCAGATCAAGAAGCATATCGGCTACCTCTCGCAGCGGTTCAGTCTCTACGGCGACCTGACCATTGACGAGAACATCGAGTTTTTCGCGGAGATCAACGGGGTCTATGACTACCGCGCGCGCCGGGATCAACTCCTCGAGTTCACCCGGCTAACCCCCTTCCGCGGCCGCATGGCGGAAAAACTCTCCGGCGGCATGAAGCAGAAGCTGGCGCTCGCCTGCACGCTCATTCACACCCCGGACATTATTTTCCTGGACGAGCCGACCACCGGGGTGGACCCGGTCTCGCGCCGCGATTTTTGGAAAATTCTTTCCGACCTCTTGAAGACCGGGATCACCATCGTGATGACCACGCCCTACCTGGACGAGGCGGAGCGGTGCTCGACCGTGGGGCTGATGAACAAGGGCAAGCTGATGGTGATGGACACGCCGCAGAATGTGAAAATGCTGATGAAAGACTCGATCGTGGAAATCGTGTGCGACCAGATCCGCCGGGCCTTCGCCCTGGTCAAGGAGCTGCCGGAGGCGATCGAGGTGCAGGCCTTTGGCGACCGCTTGAATGTGGCGGTCCGCGACCGCGAAAAAGATTTTCCCATCATCGAAAATAAATTGAAAGCCGCGGGCATCGCCATCCTCGAGACGCGGCCGGTGCCGCCTTCGCTCGAGAACATCTTCATCTCGCTGCTCAAGGCCGAACCCTCCGGGGTGATCCCATGAGCGAACCCGCCATCTCGGTGCACAACCTGACCAAGAAGTTCCACGACTTCGTCGCGGTCAACAAGGTCTCGTTCGAGGTCGGCAAAGGCGAAATTTTCGGGTTCCTCGGCGCGAACGGCGCGGGCAAGTCCACCACCATCCGCATGCTCTGCGGTCTCCTCAGCTCGACTTCCGGAACCGCCACCGTGGCCGGCTATGACATCAACGAGCAGCCGGAGAAGGTCAAGGCTAACATCGGGTACATGTCCCAGAAATTTTCGCTGTACGACGATTTGACGGTGCGGGAGAACATCCGCTTTTTCGGCGGGATTTATGGCTTGCGCAGAGCAGAGTTGAAAGAGCGGCTGGACTGGGTGGTGGAGATGGCCGGGCTGAAGGGCAGGGAGGATAGCCTAGCGGTCGAACTGGCCGGGGGATGGAAACAGCGGCTGGCGCTCGGATGCGCGATCCTGCATCGGCCCAAGATCGTTTTCCTCGATGAGCCGACCGGCGGGGTGGACCCGGTCTCGAGAAGGAATTTCTGGGAACTGATCAACAAGCTCTCGGAGCAGGGCACCACCGTGTTTGTGACCACGCATTACCTGGACGAGGCGGAATACGCCAACCGGATCATGCTGATTCAGGCCGGGGAGATTATTGCGGGGGGGAGCCCGAAGGAACTGAAGGAAACCCATATCAAAAACCCGATCCTGGAGGTCGAGTGCGATAAAGTGGTAATGGCGATGGAAATTTTACAGCGGCAGGACTGGGTGATCGAGACCACCATCTTCGGGACTTATCTGCACACCAGCGTGGCGGACGAGTCGGAAGGCCGGGAAAGAATCCGGCAGACGCTGGCGGAGAACAACATTTCGGTGAAGCGGATGGACCGGATTGTGCCGTCGCTGGAGGATGTGTTCATTTACCTGATCGAGAAAGGCCCCCAGGCGGGCAAGGCGCAGGTCGGATAAAATGTTCAAACGGATCAAGCCGATCATCAAGAAGGAGATCCGGCAGATCTCAAGGGACCGCCGCACGCTCGCGGTTTTGATTTTCCAGCCGGTGTTCCTGCTGGTCATGTTCGGGTATGCGCTCAACTTCGATGTCCGGCATATCGCGATTGCGGTCTATGACGAGGACAAGACCGAAGCCAGCCGCGATTTCCTTAACAGTTTTCTCCATTCGGAATACTTCGATCTCAAATATTACCTCTCGAGCCAAAGCGAGATCAACGCGATGCTGGACGAGCGCAAGGTCTGGGTGGTGATGGTGATCCCCAAGAATTTTTCGCAGAAGTTTCTGAGCGGGCAGGAAGCCAAGGTGCAGATTTTGGTGGACGGCTCGAACGCGAGCCAGGCCACCACGGTCGCGGCCTACACCAACGCCCTGGTCCAGAGTTACTCAATCAAAGTCCTGAGCGACCTGTTCCTGCGCAAGCGCGGCATGACCCTGGCGCTGCCGGTGGATTTCCGGCCGCGGGTCTGGTACAACCCCGAGCTCAAGAGCGTGAAATTCCTGATCCCGGGGTTGATGGCCTTCATCCTGACCATCACCGCCGTGATCTCGACCTCGCTCTCGGTGGTGCGCGAGAAGGAGCGCGGCACCATGGAGCAGATCATGGTCTCGCCGGTCAAGCCGGTCGAGCTGATCATCGGCAAGACCATCCCCTATGTGTTCATGTCGCTGCTCACCGCCTACATGATCCTAGGCATCGGCTACCTGCTCTTCGATGTCGTGGTGAAGGGGAGCCAGTTCCAGCTCTTTTTCATCACCCTGCTTTACCTGTTCATCGCGCTCGGGGCCGGGCTGTTCATCTCGACCCTGGCCGACACGCAGCAGGTCGCATTCCAACTTTCGACCATTTTCGGCATGCTCCCGACTTTTTTGCTTTCCGGGTTCGTGTTCCCGATCCGGAACATGCCCTTTGCGATCCAACTGGTAACCATGATCGTGCCGGCCCGCTATTTCCTGGTCGCGCTCCGGAGCATTATCCTGAAAGGCTCGGGGATCGGCGCGTTCTGGCATCAGGTCGTGTTTCTGATCGTGTTTGGAATCTTGATCAACGCGCTGAGCTGGGTCCGAATGAGGAAAAAGCGGCTTTAAAAACATGCGCGCAATATTGCAAATAATCCGCAAGGAGTTCCTCCAGACCGGCCGGGACCGGAAGATGATCTTTATTATTTTCGTGGCGCCGGTGTTCCAACTCCTCATCCTCGGCTACGCGGCCAACCTGGATGTGCGCAATATCCGGACCGTGGTGTGCGACCTGGACCGGACCCCGGAGAGCCGGGCGCTGGTGAATGAATTCACCAACTCGGGTTATTTTGTGGTCACCAATTACACGGACAAAATTTCGGAACTCGATTACTACCTGGACTACGGCAAGGACTCGTTCGCGCTGGTGATCCCGCGGGAGTTCGGGCGCAAAATCATCTCCGGCCGGACCACCCAACTCCAGATCATCGTGGACGGCTCGGAATCGGCCTTTGCCACCTCCGGCCTGCAATATGCGAGCATCATCGCGCTCCGCTACTCGCAGAACATCGCGGTCAAGACCTTTACGCGGCTGGCCGGGAGCGGCGTGAGCATCCCGCGGCTCAGCCCGCAAATCCGGATCTGGTACAACCCGGAACTGCGGAGCCGCAACTTCATGATCCCGGGCGTGCTGGCGCTGCTCCTGATGATCATGACCACCATGCTCACCTCGCTGGCGGTGGTGAAGGAAAAGGAAGTGGGCACGATGGAACAGTTGATCGTGACGCCCATGCGCAGCTACGAGTTGATCATCGGCAAGCTCGCCCCCTTCAGCATCATCGGCATGATTGATGTCACGCTCGTGCTGCTCGTCGCCAGCTTCTGGTTCCAGGTCCCGCCCAAGGGTTCCGTGCCCCTCCTGTTCCTGCTTTGCCTCATTTTCCTGATGACCACCCTCGGGCTCGGCCTGCTCGTGTCCACCCTCTCCAAGACCCAGCAGCAGGCCATGATGAGCTCCCAGTTCTTCGTGATGATGCCCATGATCTACCTCTCCGGCTTCGTGTTCCCCATCGAGAACATGCCCCGGATCATCCAGTATGTGACCTTTCTGCTCCCGCTCCGATATTTCATGGTGATCATCCGCGGGCTGTTCATGAAAGGAGTGGGCTGGCATGAACTCTGGCCCCAGGCCGCCATGCTCCTCATCTTCGGGACCGTCATCCTCTGGATCTCCATTGTCCGGTTCTCCAAAAAGGTCGGATAGTGGTAAATTGTAAATTATGAATGATCAAGGGAGGAAGGCGATGACAATAAGATCCCTCTTTTTAAGCCTGCTATTCTTTCCGATCATTGCGCTCCAGGCAAACGCCAACGTCGAGGTCGGCAAAGACGGCTTTTATGTGGATGGCAAATATTTTTATCCCATCGGCGTGAACTACATGCCGCGCGACTCCGCGATTTATCTATGGAAGGAGTTCGACCCGGCGAAGATTGACCAGGAGTTCAAGGTGATGCGGGAAATGGGGCTGAACTGTTTCCGCACTTTTGCCTTCTGGGCGGACCTCAACCCGGAGCCGGGCAAGATTGATCAGCAAACTTTGGAAGAGCTCGGGAAACTTCTGGACCTGGCCCAAAGCAACGGTCTCAAGGTGATCCTGACCATCAATACCGGCCACATGAGCGGCGAGAACTGGTATCCCGAGTGGATGGGCGAGGGCGACAAGGACGCGGTGCTCCAGACCGAGCCCATCCTGATGTTCCAAATGCATCTACCGCACAAGAGCCGGAGCATCTACGAGGACCCGCGGGCGCGCGAGAATGGCTTGCTCCAGGCGCGGACTTTGGCGGCCCGTTTCAAGGACCACCCTGCCCTGCTCTATTATGACCTGGCCAATGAGAACCAGTATTGGCAGAAGCCGCGCACGCCCGAGCTGGCGCAGAAATATGTGGATGCCCTGGTGAAGGAGATCAAGAAATACGACCCGAACCATCCGGTGGCGATCGGCATGGGCAAATTTGCGGAAAACACCGGGTTCCGCTCGTTTGGAAAGTGGGGCCTCAACGCGGTGGAGGACCTCTATATTGACCACACCTATCCGGCCGGATATTTCCCGGCCAGCGCCAAGACCGTGGATCAATACAGCACCTGGTATGCCGGGTTCGAGAACAACCTTAGCCGCGTGTCCGGCCTGGCGGCGCAGTTTCAGGAATTCGGCCTGAGCAAGAGCTACCTCGCGGCCATGAGCGCAGACGAGCAAAAGCCGCGCCTGGCCGGATACTACCGCGACTCCTTGTGGGGAGCCGTGCTCGGCGGGGCCAATGCCGGCGCGCTCGGGTGGTGCTTTGCTGATTTCGCTCCAAGCCTTGCGAACCGGAGACCTTATAACACCCATTCCTATGAACTGTATTTCGGAGTAGTGGACCGCGAATATAATTTGAAGGCCTCGGGCGAAGAGCTGAAAAGATTTTCGGGCGTCATGAAGGAGGTCGCACCCGGGCCGCTCGAGCCGCGTTTTGATCCGGTCGCAATTGTGCTGCCCGAGAACTACCTCGAAAACCCGGCCGGGACCAAAAGACCGGGAGCAAAGTTTAAAGACGACCTTTCCACCCAGAACAAATTCCTGTTCAGCGCTTATCTGATCGCGCGGCAGCTTGGGATCAATCCGATATTTTTGTCCGCGGACCAAGATTTCTCAGGCGCAAAGCTGTTCGTGCTCTCAAATTTTGTCGAACCAAGCGCGGAACTGGCCGCAAAATTGAAAAGCGCGGAAGCAAACGGGAGCGTGGTCTATGTCGGCGGCGACCGCGAAATCGAGAATGCGCTTCGGCCCAGTGACAAAAAATTCGCGGAATTGCGAGCGGCTTATCAGGCCCTGCTCGACCAGGCCCGGATCAAGCCGGCGGTTAAAGCGGACGAGTCTTTTGTCGAAACCGGAATCCTGAACGATAAATACCTGGCGGTGATCAATCACCTGGACCGCCCGGTCAAAACCAAAATCTCGTTCCCAACCGAGGCAGCGGTTTCCAGATGCTTTTATGGCAAGACCCCTATGGTAAGCGCAAAGGCGATGGAAATGCAGTTGCAGCCCTTCGGGGTTGAGGTCTGCGAGGCAAAATTTTAGGCCGAGGCGGTCGCATCCCTGCTGACCGTCTAACCCTTTTTATTTAATTTCTTTTCCCCTTGCTTTCGCTTATTTTTCAAGCTATTATGTTGTATAAACCTAACATAAAGGCGGTCAGGAAGATGAAGCGAGCAAGCGCGCTCTTGAAGGAACGGGAGAGGATTTTACGGGAATTGGAAGGGCTCGAGGAGCTGCGGCGGGGCTCGGTGGTTGCGCAATATTTCCCCCGGCCGCGGCGGGGGAAGGAGGTGACAGCGGTCCGGGGTCCTTATCCGCTGTTCAGTTGCAAGCGGGGCGGTCGCGCGGTTGGGTTCCGGATTCATTCGGAAGCGGAGCTCCGGAGACTGGAGCGACAAGTTGGGGATTTTCACCGGTTTCGGCGTTTGTGCCAGCGGCTGGTGGAGCTCGGGGAGGCGCTCTGCGAGTTAAGGGAAGACCAGGAAAAGTAAGGAGGCCCGGAAGATGGAGAAAGGGATGCGGAGGTATTGGGAGGACTTTTTTGCGGGCTTTCATCAGTTTCCGAGTCGGGTTCGGAGCGGGGTTGCGGAGGCGATGATTTTGGCTTCGGAGGTTCGGGCGTTCGGGATCGCCCGGCATTAATGGTGGGGAAGCGGGCGATTCCGGCGCGAGCGCTTGTTTTTCGAAGGATGACCTCCCGCGGTCGCAAAACAGCCGGGAAAACACCTTTTTGAAAATGGTTTGCGCGGCTCTTAATAAGCTAAAGATCCGCGCCATTTTTTTAGCGGACCGGGGGTTTCATCGGGCGAGTTTTCTCGAGCTGCTGCTGGAGCAGGAGGGGCATGGATTTGGGGTTCGGCTGGTGGGGAAGTGGGTATCGGAGCAGAAACCCTAGGGGGCAAAAAAAGTGTTAGCCGGTCAGGAT